>NZ_CP020695.1 GCF_003611275.1 Sulfitobacter sp. D7 | reverse complement strand
GAGGGAAAGACGGCATCGATAGTCGGAGCTACGATCAAAGATAGTCCGGGCTTTTACGTCTAAGGGTCTGTAATTATTTGTTAAAACTATCCTTGGAAATGAGAATGAGCTCATCATGAGCTGGATGGCCAGCATTTCGCGGTTTTGCCGTAGTTAGAGCCACATACCCGATTTGCGAGAATCATGGGAAGGGTCATCCTGACCTTGCGCGGCCGAGATCACGGTGAGTTTCAAGCCAGTCTGTCTCTTCCGGCAATTTCGGTCCCGGTGGCTCTGGCGTCGGCAGGTCAGTCCTGACACTGTGCGGGAAAAGGGGGCTTTGGGCCCCAAGTCGGGGGAGGCCACTGCGGGATGGTCGATATTTGGAGCGGACTGACGCAGGCCTTTTGGCTTGTCTTCACGCTTGATCCCGAGTTGGTTGAGATCGCCGGTCGGTCATTGCAGGTGACCGTCTCCGCCTTGGTCGTTGCCTGCCTGATTGCCCTCCCCCTCGCGGCATTGGTCGCCGTAAAACGGTTTCGCGCACGGCGCTTGGTGATCGCGGTTTTAAATGCGCTCATGGGGCTGCCGCCGGTCGTGGTGGGGCTCATCGTTTATGTGGTCCTTTCCCGCTCCGGGCCCCTTGGCGTGTTGGGGCTGCTTTTTACCCCCACGGCGATGATCATAGCGCAGGTGATCATTATCGTGCCGCTCATTGCCTCGATCGCGCATCAGTCGATCCGCGAACTTTGGCAGGAATATCATGATCTGTTGATTTCGATGAATGTCACGCAGGGCCAAAAGATACGGACCCTGCTTTGGGATTCCCGCCGTGCGCTCCTCACTGCCGCGCTCGCAGGTTTTGGCCGCGCGATTGGGGAGGTGGGGGCGATCATGATCGTCGGGGGCAATATCGACCATGCGACGCGGGTGTTGACCACCGCGATCGCGCTTGAGACCGGGAAGGGAGAGTTTGCCTTGGCGCTCGCCCTCGGTTTCGTACTGATCGGGCTGGCCGTGGCGGTGAATCTCGCGATCCATTGGCTGGGCCGCACCGAACGGGAGGGCCGGTGGTGATGCAGCTTTTCCCGATGCAGGCCAGCGCGGTCGAAAGCCGAAGACGCGGGCAACGGCTGGTGGGACCGATTGATCTGACGCTAGACGGGCAGGGCGCCACGGTCGTTATCGGCCCGAACGGCGCGGGCAAAACCACGCTGTTGCAATTGCTGCATGGCACCGCGCGGCTCTCTGCGGGGCGGATCGACTGGGCCTGCACGACCGAAGAGGCGCGGCATCATCAGGCATTCGTTTTCCAGCGGCCCGTCATGCTCCGGCGCACGGTTTTGGAGAACCTTGTCTATCCGTTGCGCCTGCGTGGTGTCGCAAAGGCAGAGGCCCGTCAGGCGGCGGAGGAATGGGCCGCGCGCGTCGGGTTAGAGCCGCTTTTGGGCCGCGCAGCCCCTGTGCTATCGGGTGGCGAGCAGCAGAAACTGGCCCTCGCCCGCGCCCTGATCTGCAAGCCCAAGCTGCTGTTTCTCGATGAGCCCTGTGCCGCATTGGATGGCCGTGCGACCCGCGAGATCGAGGCGATTTTGCAATTGGCGAAATCTGCCGGCACGCGGCTGATCCTTTCGACACATGACCACGGTCAAGCCCGCCGTTTGGCCGACGATGTCTTGTTCCTTCTGGGGGGCCGTCTGCATGAGGCCGGTCCCGCGACTATGTTTTTCAACCGACCTGAGACCCCAGAGGCGCAGGCATTTTTAAGAGGAGATATCGTAGAATGAAACATTGGATTGTAGGCGCAATTTCCGCGCTGGCGATGAGCGGTGCGGCGCAGGCCGCGGACGTGATGAAAATGGCGGTGACGACATCGTTCAATAACTCCGGTCTCGCGGATGTTCTCTTGCCTCAGATCGCAGCGGATCTTGATCTCGATGTGCAATTGTTGGTCGTCGGGACCGGCCAGGCGATCAAGCTAGGCGAATCCGGGGACGTGGACGCGATCCTGGTCCATTCGCGCAAAGCCGAGGAGGCTTTCGTCGACGCCGGGTTCGGCAGCCACCGAACGGAAATCATGTACAACGATTTCGTCTTCATCGGTCCAACAAGCGATCCGGCGGGCATCGCATCCTCGGGTGCGGCCACCGAAGCATTGAGCGCAATCGCCGGCAAAGAGTCTGATTTCGTGAGCCGAGGGGACGACAGCGGCACGCATAAGAAGGAACTGTCTCTCTGGGGCGAAGCGGGGGTCGATCCGGCAGAGTTCGGCGATTGGTATAGCGCCGTCGGGGCAGGCATGGGGGCGGCGCTCAACACCGCCTCGGGGATGCCTGCCTATGTGATGTCGGACCGGGCAAGCTGGCTGAACTTCGGCAACAAGGGGGATCTGGCGTTGCTCTATGCGGGCGATCCGGTTCTGTTTAACCAATATGCCTATCTGCCGGTGAACCCCGAGCGTCACGGCCATGTCAAAAATGATCTGGCTCTGAAGCTCGAAGACTGGCTGACCTCCGACCGGGCGAAAGCGCTGATCAACGACTATAAGATCAATGGTGAGACACTATTCGTGTTCAACGCGGAAGGTGCCGAATAACCTGAGTTAGAGACCATCCGCGCCCAAACCGGCGCGGATGGTTCACTCGGGCAGGTCGCCGTGGATCGCGAATTGCTCTAGTCCTGCATCCTGCGGCTGGATCATGCGAAAGCTTTCACGGACGCCCGCGTCGGTCAACTCGCGCGCCACGGTGAGCAGACAGTTGGGCGCGTGATCGGCGCAGAGGTCGATCATCTGGGCCAACTCCTCTTTCGCTACGGGACGCGCGGCATCGACCGAAGGTGCACCGTAGTAGGTGACGAAATGCTGCGCCAGGAGCGCGGCGAGGGTCTCTACCTCGGCTTCTTCGATCTGGGTCACGGCGACAAAGGTAACGCGGCCAAAGGTTTCGAGCCCGAGCCAGCCGTTGGCGAAGGCTTGGCGGGCTTTGCCAGTCAGGTCGCCCTCGGTCCAATCGGAAAACTCGAATCCGCCAGAGATGCACCATTCCCCTGTGCGGGCGGGTGAGGCGAAGACGTTGCGGTCGCTCTCATCGAAATGGATCGCGCGGGCGAGTTTGAGGGTCATGGTGCGGGCTCCAATAAGGTGGTGAGCGGGATCAGGCGGGTCGCCTCTCCCGCGCGCAGTAACATGCCGAAGTCCTCGTCGACACCGATGAATGTACCGCTTGCGCCCTGCGCGGTCACCTCTTCGTCGATCCCGTAGGCCAAGCCGCGCCATTCGCCGTGCAGGCTGGCAGGGCCGAGGTCTTCCCAGCGGTTGATCCAATGCAGCGTGTGCCGCGCCCAGGATTCGACAAGGGCAGGGGGCTGCACCTCGGCGCAGCCTTCGGCATAGAGCGCGGTTTGATCCGGGTTTAGACCCGTTTGCGCCATGTCAGGGTCGTTCGCAGGGTAGAGCGGCAGGGTGAAACCGACGACGAGCCAATCGGGCACCGCCGCCGGATCGGTTGTCGAGGCCATCATCCGGAGCGCGCCGCAGGCCGCACCGTTCACGCGGATGCCGCCGTTCCATTCCAGTTGCACCGCGACTTCGGGCGGCGAGAGCGCGCCGAGGGCGTTTTGAAAGCCCACCCCGCAGAGCGGCAGCATCGCCACCGCGCGGGCCAGCGGCACCTCGGGGGCAAAGACCAAGGCCGCCTGCATCTCGGCCCCGTCGAGCCGGTAGGTGATCAGACCCGCATCGCAGCCCTCGGCCGCGCGGGCGCAGGCGGCGGCAAGCGCCTCGCCCGCGACCGCCTCGCCCGACATCAGCGGGGGGAAGGACAGCGGTTCGCTCATGCGGCGCCAGCGTCCACGAGTTGCTTGGCGATGGCGTGAAAGGCCGCGGCCTGTTTGCTGTCCGGCTGGCTGACGGTGATCGGCGCACCGCCGTCCGAGGCGAGACGGATCTGAAGATCAAGCGGCACTTCGGCGAGCAGGGGCACGCCCCATTTCTCGGCTTCGGAGGCGACACCGCCGTGGCCAAACACATGCTCTTCGTGGCCGCAATTGGTGCAAATATGCGTCGACATGTTTTCGATCATGCCGAGGATCGGGACCTTCAGCTGGTTGAACATATCGATGCCCTTACGCGCGTCGATCAGAGCCACATCCTGCGGTGTAGAGACGATAACCGCCCCATCCACATGGGCCTTTTGCGCCAGCGTCATCTGCACGTCGCCGGTGCCGGGCGGCAGGTCCACGATCAGCACGTCAAGCGCGCCCCATTGCACCTGCGTCATCATCTGCTGCAGCGCGCCCATCAGCATCGGCCCGCGCCAGACCACGGCTTGGTCTTCGTTGGTCATCAGGCCAATCGACATCATGGTAACGCCGTGGTTGCGCATCGGCAGGATGGTCTTGCCATCGGGCGAGGCGGGGCGGCCAGAGACGCCGAGCATGCGCGGCTGGCTGGGGCCGTAGACATCGGCGTCCAGCAACCCGACCCGGCGGCCTTGGGCGGCCAGCGCACAGGCGAGGTTCGCGGAAACGGTGGATTTGCCGACGCCGCCCTTCCCCGAGGCGACGGCGATGATCCGGTCAACGCCGGGGATCCTCTGCGGGCCGGTTGGCTCCGCTTTGCGCTGTGGCTTGAGGTCGGGCGGCGGGGCTTTCTCGCTGTGGCCGGTCAGCACGATGGAGACTTTCGAGACCCCCTCGACCTGCGCCAGCGCCGCTTCGGCCAGCGCCTTGGCCTCCTCATAGGCTTTGGCTTGGGCGGGCGGGATTTCCATCACGAAACGCACCGCGCCCGCGTCATCCACACTCAGCGCGCGCATCACGCCGCTGGCCACGATGTCTGTCCCCGTGGCCGGATCGGTCACGGTCTTCAAGGCGGTCAAGACCGCTTCCCTGCTGGCTGTCACGTCGCTTATGCCTCGCCCTTGTCCGCGCCGGCGATGGTGCCGTCGATCTCATGCTCAAGGCCCAGTTCGGGGATGGTGATCACGGCCTTGACCGCAAACTCTTTGCCGCTGGTGTCATGGTCGCGCATGGCCTTTTCGATGGCCTGCTGCGAGGTCACGCCGACCTGTTTGAGAAACTTGCGCATCGACATGTTGAAGTCTTCGCTCATGGGTGGCTCCTGTGCTGTGGGCGGCCTAGTGGTCGCGCCGTTTGGAGAGATAATCGTCGGTGGTCCGAGGGCGCGGGCGTTCGTTGCCGGTCATCGGGTTGTTGGTGCTGTGATACTGCGCATTGATCCGGCAGTCATCGCACATCTGGATCATCCGCAGTTTTGCCTCGTCGGCAAACATCGAATGGCTGCGCAGCTTGTCGGTGATTTTCTCCACGGTGGATTTCACACCAAAGAGGCTTCCGCATTCGACGCAGGCAAAGGGCTCTTCCTCGTTCAGCACGCGCTGGCTCAGCGCGGCTTCGGTCAGGTCGAGGCGCGGCGCGAGGGTGATGGCATCCTCGGGGCAGACATTGGCGCAGAGCCCGCATTGCAGGCAGGCGTCTTCCTGAAAGCGCAGTTGCGGCAAGTCCGGGTTGTCGCCAAGCGCGCCCGAAGGGCAGAGCGATACGCAGGAAAGACACAGCGTGCAGGCATCCTTGTCGACCAGAACGGCACCGTAGGGCGCACCCTCGGGCAGGTCCAGCACCTCGGCCTCGGGGTTGAGCGCCCGCGCCGCCTGCCGCGCGATCTGGCGGCGGCTGCCCATCGGGCGCACCGGCTGGGCGACGGGGGCAGGGGCCTCGCCGTCATAAAGAATGTCGGTCAGCGCCTCGGGGTCGGGGGTGTCGATCAGCGACATCCGCGCTTCCCCCGCAATGGCGCGGGCCAGCGCGGTCTGCGTCTCAATCGCGTCGCGGTCGGCCTTGGGGCCAAGCAGAAGCGAGACATGGGCGAACCCGGCGGCGAGCGCGGCCAGCGCCTCAGCATGGCCAAAGGCGGCGAGCGCATCGAGCTCCATCGGCACCACATCGGCAGGCAGCCCGCGCCCGTGGCGTGCGGCAAGGCGGATCATCTCGGCGCCATGGGCGTCATGGACCATGAGGCGCGGCGCTTCGCCGCCCGCTTCGAGATAGGCGCGCGCCAGTGTCTGCACCCGGCGCATGGTGAAATCGACGGGCGGTGCGTCATAGCTGATCGCACCCGAGGGGCAGGCCGAGGAACAGGCACCGCAGCCCGCGCAGATCATCGGGTCGATCGCAACATGATCGCCGTCGGGCGTGATTGCGCCAGTGGGGCAAAGGTCCAGACAATTGGTGCAGCCGGTTTGCCCCGCGCGGGAATGGGCGCAGAGCAGCGGCTCGGTCCGCACATAGAGCGGCTGCTCAAATGTGCCGGTGAGATGCGAGGCAGCCAACACGGCGGCGGCCACGGCAGGCGGGTGGCCGGGATCGGCGCGCAGGTAGCCTTCGCGTTTTTCATGCGCCGGGAACAGCGGCGTCTCGCCGCGCAGGTCGATGATGATGTCACATTGGCTGCGCGCGCCGTCGCGCGGCGCGGTCCAGTTGAGCGGTCCCCGGCCACGCGGGTCGACCTGCCGCAGCGCATCAATCACCACTTCGAACTGTCCAAGCGCGCCCTTGGCACGGCGCAGCTTGCCGGAAATGAGGTCAAAATCGCGCACCTCGGGCAGATTGTCCTCGGCCTGTGTCACCGCGTCGTCCATCAACAGCGTGACGCTTAGGTGGTCCTTGAGCTGTGCCGCCGCCTCCAGCGCTGCCGGGCCGCGCCCCACGATCAGGCAAAGCCCTTCGGACCCGACATCGATGGTTTTCTCTGCCGGGGCGTCCAAAAGCGCCTCGGCTGCGAGGGCGGACATTTTGGGTAGTTTGTCACGGGGGTCATCCGACCATCCGGCCCGGTCGCGCAGGTCCAAGAGGGGGGCAGGGGGCAGGCCCAATTCCTCGGCCAATTCGGTAAAGACCCGCTCTTCTTGGGTGCAGCATAAAATTGCGTCCCCGGCGGTCAGGGCCTTGGCCGCCCGGTCGATCTGGGTGGTGCAGAGGGCCGAACAGGGGGGCGCGACCGCCAAACCGCTGCGCTCGGCCAGTGCATCGGAATCGATACGCTGCGACCCTGCGCAATCGCATGTTATCAATGTCTTGGCCATGAATTTTCCCTTATCTCGCACGACATTCCGCAGCCCATCTGGGCAGGGCAGAGGCCCCAAGCTAGACGGGATTTGCCACCCCCTACAACCGAAATTCGCGGCGCGGCGGTGCTGCTCCTAGGCGGTGAAGCAGGCAGAAACAGCGGTCAGCGGGGGCAGTGATTCGAAATTTGCGATTCCCTCATTTTCCGAGCGAAATACTCAAGTTAGACAATTAGGCCGAGGCGCCATTGGCGGGCCAAGCCGATGGGCCATCTTGTCTCGAAAGCCGGGTTTTTCGGGCTTTGGCGCGGATTTGCGCTTCCCCGGACCAGCCTTAGAGGCGAAGGTCGTTGAAACGGAGGAGCAATTTGATTCACAACCCGACAATGTATCGGACGATGCCCTTGGGCATTGTACTGCGGCGCTCGCCGGGGGTGACCCGTTGGGCCAAGTGGAGCTGGAAAGCGACCGCCGTGCTGCCCGGTGCCGGGGAGGCCGATTGGCGCGAGCTGCGCCGCGACGGCGAGATCGTCGAGTACCACGCCGCCACGCTCAAGCTGGACCTCCACGGAGCCGAGACCGAAGCCTATGTCCACGGCCTTGGCGCGGATGTGCCTTGTGTCTATGTTGTGATGCGCCCCATTCCGGGTGCAACCGACCGCCCCTTCAAACTCGCGCTGGTCACAGCATCGCCCTATGAGGCGCAGGATTATTGCGACAGCGCCGAAGAGGTGGTTGAAAAGGTCGCGATGACGCCGGGTCTGTTGGCATGGGTGCAAGAGTTCGTCGAAGAGTTCCACCAAGAGGAAGCCTTCGTCAAGCGCCGCCGGGATCGTCTGCGCACTGATCTTAAACAAGACGGGATCGGGGATCCGCGCATTGAAAAGCCTGCGGACATCTATGCATCGCCCGCGCTGAAACGAAAGCGTCTGGCATGAGCGGTTTTTGGCAGAAACGCCGCGCCGCCGTCGCGGCTGAGGCAGAAGCCGAAGTGCGCGTTCACGCAGCGCAGGTGGCAGAGGCTGAAGAAGCCGCGCTGGCCGAGCGCAGCGATGATGACCTGCTGGCCGAGTTCGATCTGCCCGCGCCCGAGGATCTGGTGAGCGGCGAACAGTTGCGTGCCTTTCTCAAGGCGCAACTGCCCCAACGGCTCAAGACCCGCGCGCTGCGCAGCTTTTGGAAAACCAACCCGGTGCTGGCCTGCCTTGACGGGTTGAACGATTACGACGACGATTACACAGCGGCGGCGACGGCTGGCAAACCGGTCAACACGATCTACCAAGTGGGCCGCGGCATGGTCTCGAAGGTCGAGGAGATATTGACGGCTGAGGCCGATGCTCCCGAGGGAGCGGCTGAAGCGGTTGCGAAAGATGCGCCAGTTCTTGCATCGACCCATGATGTGGTCGTGCCTGCCCCGCGCCGAACAGAGACGGCGCTGGCGCAAACAGCGCCTCAGCCGACCTACAGCGCGCCTGTAGAACATGCCGAGGAAGACGTCGCGCAGCCCGCGCCGACCCACCGCCGGATGCGGTTTCAATTTGCCAGCGATCTGGCGCAGGACATGGAAGGTAGCAGCGCATGACCCAATTGGCCGCGACGCCCCTGCCCGAAGAGGACCGCCTGCGCGCGGACCTTTACAACTTCATGGGGCTAATCCTTTCCGGGCCGCCGGATCAGATCTTGTTGGATCAATGCGCGGGCCTGTCGGGTGATGACAGCGAATTGGGGCAGGGCTTCAAATCACTGTCCAAACTCGCCGCCAAAACCAAACCGTCGGGCGCCGAGAGTGAGTTCAATCGGCTTTTCATCGGGCTGGGTCGGGGCGAGCTTTTGCCCTATGCAAGCTTTTACCTCACCGGATTTCTCAATGAAAAACCGCTGGCCGCCCTGCGCCAAGATATGGTTGCACGCGGGCTTGAGCGGGCGGCGAATGTGTTTGAGCCCGAAGACAACATCGCGTCGCTGATGGAAATGATGGGCGCGATGATCGCCGGCCGTTTTGCGTCCCCCGCGACGCTGGCGCAGCAAAAGACATTCTTTAACCGGCATATCGCCCCTTGGGCTGGGCACTTCTTTGCCGACCTCGAAGGCGCGAAAAACTCGGTCTTCTATGCCCCCGTGGGCAAAATTGGCCGTGCCTTCATGCAGATTGAAGCCGAAGCCTTCCGGCTCAGCAAAGACGACTAGACCCACCGCGATGAGACAGGCGGGGCCACGCGCCCCTGAACAAGAGACGTAACAGGAGAGAGAAGATGACACGCAAGCCAGAGGGTACCACCGACGCACCCGTTCGCAAGGACCGGCGCGACTTCCTGAAATTCGCGGGCTCCGCCGCCCCCTTGGCCGCCGTTGCCGTGGCCACCACAGGGACCGAGGCCGAAGCGGCCAAAGCCCCCGACCTGTCGTCGGACCGCATCCAAGACACCGAACACACGCGGGCCTATTACGCCGCCGCGCGGTTCTGATCAGATAACCGGGGCGAGGCCCCGAAAACTTGGCAAGGCGATAACACCCGCCGTTCAATAGCCACCTCAGGCGGGGACCAGCCCGCGCATAGGGAGTGAAGATATGTTGAGGAAAAAGACCAATGGGGTCGCGCGGTCTGCGCAGCGGACAGGCATCATGTCCGATGTGGCGCGCAGCGGTATTGACCGGCGCGCGTTCCTGCGCGGTTCGGGCCTTGCCATCGGCGGGCTTGCCGCAATCGCAGGCACCGCGGGCAGCGTGCAACAGGCATCAGCCGCCACCGCAGCCGTCAGCGGAAAGATGGAAGTCAAGAAATCCGTCTGCACCCATTGCTCGGTCGGCTGTACCGTCATCGCCGAAGTGTCGGACGGTGTTTGGCTCGGTCAAGAACCCGGCTGGGACAGCCCCTTCAACCTCGGTGCGCATTGCGCCAAGGGCGCCTCGGTGCGTGAACACGCCCATGGTGAGCGCCGCCTGAAATACCCGATGAAGAAGGTCGGTGGCGAATGGCAGCGGATTTCTTGGGAGCAGGCGATCAACGAGATCGGCGATCAGATGCTGTCGATCCGTGACTCTTCCGGTCCGGATTCGGTCTACTGGCTCGGCTCGGCGAAACACTCCAACGAACAGGCCTATCTGTTCCGCAAGTTCGCCGCCTATTGGGGCACCAACAACGTCGACCACCAGGCGCGGATCTGTCACTCCACCACCGTGGCGGGCGTGGCGAACACATGGGGCTACGGCGCCATGACCAACAGCTACAACGACATCCACAAGTCGCGCGCGATCTTCATCATCGGCGGCAACCCCGCCGAGGCGCACCCGGTGTCGCTGCAGCACGTGCTGAAAGCCAAAGAAGAGAACAACGCGCCGCTGATCGTCTGCGATCCGCGGTTCACCCGCACCGCGGCCCATGCCGACGAATATGTGCGGATGCGTCCCGGCTCGGACGTGGCGCTGGTTTGGGGTATCCTCTACCATATCTTCGAGAACGGTTGGGAGGATGAGGAATTCATCCGCACCCGCGTCTGGGGCATGGATGAAATCCGTCAGGAAGTCGCCAACTGGACCCCCGATGAGGTTGAGCGCGTCACCGGCGTGCCCGGCGAACAGCTTCAGCGCGTCGCGCGGACACTGGCCAACCACCGCCCCGGCACAGTGATCTGGTGCATGGGTGGGACGCAGCACACCAACGGCAACAACAACACCCGCGCTTACTGCATCTTGCAGCTGGCTCTGGGCAACATGGGCACCGCCGGTGGCGGCACCAACATCTTCCGCGGCCACGACAACGTGCAGGGCGCGACCGACCTTGGCGTTCTGGCCGATACGCTGCCGGGCTACTACGGTCTGTCCGATGGCTCTTGGGCGCATTGGGCGCGGGTCTGGGGTGAGGATCTGGAATGGATCCAGAGCCGCTTCGCCTCGTGGACCGATGGCGCGGGCGAAGAGCAAAAGATGATCAACCTCACCGGCATCCCGGTGTCGCGTTGGATCGATGGTGTGCTTGAGGACCGTGAGAACCTTGAGCAGCCCGACAACACCAAAGCCATGGTGCTCTGGGGCCACGCGCCGAACTCGCAGACCCGTCAGGGTGAGATGAAAACGGCGATGGAAAAGCTCGACCTGCTGGTTGTGGTCGACCCATACCCAACCGTCTCTGCCGTTCTGCACGATCGGACCGACAACACCTACCTGCTCCCGGCCTGTACGCAGTTCGAAACCTCCGGTTCCGTGACCGCATCGAACCGCTCGCTCCAGTGGCGCGAAAAGGTTGTCGAGCCGCTGTTTGAAAGCCTGCCGGACCACACGATCCTCTATAAGTTCGCCAAGAAGTTCGGCTTTGATGATCGCATGTTCCGCAACATCGAAGTGAACGGTGAAGAGCCGCTCATCGAAGACCTGACGCGCGAGTTCAACAAAGGCATGTGGACCATCGGCTATACCGGGCAGTCGCCCGAGCGGATGAAAATGCACATGCAGAACCAGCACACCTTCGACAAAACCACTCTGCGTGCCAACGGCGGCCCGGCGGATGGCGATTACTACGGCATGCCATGGCCCTGCTGGGGCACGCCCGAGATGAACCACCCCGGCACGGCGAACCTTTACGATCTGTCGCTGCCAGTGGCCGAAGGCGGCCTGACCTTCCGCGCCCGTTTTGGTGTGGAACGTGACGGTGAAAACCTGCTGGCTGAAGGTGTCTATTCCAAAGGCTCCGAGATCAAAGACGGCTATCCTGAGTTCACGATGCAGATGCTGACGGATTTGGGCTGGGACGGCGATCTCACAGCGGAGGAACGCGCCATCATCGAAGCGGTCGCAGGTTACGAGAAGCCTGAAAATGCGGACGATGGCCAAGAAGAGGTCGGTGAAACCTCGCAGCAAGGCGAGATGGAATCGGATTACGTGGCCCAAGTCGGTGGCATCAACTGGAAGACCGACCTTTCGGGCGGCATCCAGCGGGTCGCGATTGAACATGGCTGCGCCCCCTTCGGCAACGCCAAGGCCCGCTGTGTGGTCTGGACCTTCCCCGACCCGGTGCCAAAACACCGCGAGCCGCTCTATTCCAACCGGCGCGATCTGGTGGCGGATTATCCGACCTACGAAGACAAGACCTTCTGGCGGGTGCCGACGCTTTATGCCTCGATCCAAAAGAACGACTTCTCGCAGGAATTCCCGCTCATCCTCACATCTGGCCGTCTGGTCGAATATGAGGGCGGCGGGGACGAGACCCGGTCGAACCCATGGCTTGCCGAGCTGCAACAGAACATGTTCATCGAGATCAACACCCGTGACGCCAACAACCTCGGCGTGCGCGACGGGTCCGATGTCTGGGTCGAAGGGCCCGAGGGCGGCAAGATCAAGGTGATGGCCATGGTCACCGAACGGGTGGGCGAGGGCGTGGCCTTCATGCCTTTCCACTTCGGCGGGCACATGGAAGGTGTCAGCCTGCGGGACAAATACCCCGATGGGGCCGATCCGATCGTTCTGGGCGAAAGCACCAACACGGTTCAGACCTACGGCTACGATTCAGTGACGCAAATGCAGGAGACCAAAGCGACTCTCTGCAAGATTATGCCAGCGTAAGGAGACAAGAGAATGGCAAGAGCAAAGTTTCTCTGCGATGCCGAGCGCTGCATTGAATGCAACGCATGTGTAACGGCTTGTAAGAACGAACACGAAGTCCCTTGGGGCATCAACCGCCGCCGCGTGGTAACCATTCAAGACGGCCAACCGGGCGAACGCTCGATCTCGGTCGCCTGTATGCACTGCTCGGACGCGCCCTGTATGGCGGTCTGCCCGGTGGATTGTTTCTACCAGACCGACGATGGCATCGTCCTGCACTCCAAGGACCTCTGCATTGGTTGCGGTTACTGCTTCTACGCCTGCCCCTTCGGCGCGCCGCAGTATCCGCAGGCTGGCAACTTCGGCAGCCGCGGCAAGATGGACAAATGTACCTTCTGCGCCGGTGGCCCCGAGGAAAACCACTCTCAGGCGGAGTTCCAGAAGTACGGCCGCAACCGGATCGCGGAAGGCAAACTGCCAATCTGCGCCGAGATGTGTTCGACCAAGGCGCTTCTGGCCGGTGACGGGGACATGGTCTCCGACATCTACCGCGAGCGTGTTGTCGCACGCGGCTTTGGCTCCGGCGCTTGGGGCTGGGGCACGGCTTACGAGCAAAAAGGCCAGTAACGGCTTTCGGGGCGGCCTGACCGGGTCGCCCCTTTTCTCCATATCTGTCTAGCCGGGGGATTTCCCATGCTGCGCCACCTGATGGCTCTTTTCATTCTCGCCTTGGCCGCGCTGCCGGTCAGCGCCACGGCGCAGGACGTGCGCCTGCCCGAGAACGCGACCCCCTCGGCCATTGATCGCGCCAACACCGGCGGCGCGCAGAACCTGGCCGACATCGAACGCCGCCAAAACGGGGCCGAGATTGACGACGGGTTCCGGCGCAACAATCTGGGCGGCGACGCTGCAACGGTGCCGGGCCTTGGCCCGCTTGGCGGGCGCTCGGACCCGGACCTGTGGCGCGGCATCCGCTATAACGAATTGCCCGTGAGCGTCAGCACGATGAACAAGACGGGCCGCGTCTTGGTGCAAGACAACGGCATGTGGTGGCAGCAATTCCGCGAAGGGCCGCTGGCAACCTACGGCGCTTGGCTTCTTGCCGGGACGCTGGCCGTGCTCTTGCTGTTCTATCTCCTGCGGGGGCGGATCCGTATCGAAGGCGGTAAGGTCGGGCGTACCATAACCCGTTTCAAAGCGATCGAACGGTTTGCCCATTGGATGCTGGCCGGGTCTTTCATCCTGCTTGCCCTGACGGGATTGGCCACGCTCTTTGGCCGCAAGGTGGTCATTCCGCTCTTGGGGCATGAGTTTAACTCGGTGCTGCTGACCGGGTCCAAGTTCATCCACAACAACGTGTCATGGGCCTTTATGATTGCGCTCGTCATGGTCTTTGTGATGTGGATTTGGCACAATATCCCGAACAAGACCGATTGGGTTTGGATCAAGCAAGGCGGCGGTTTCATCGGCGACAAACACCCGCCCGCGAAAAAGTTCAACTTCGGGCAAAAGATCGTCTTTTGGGCCGTGATCCTGCTGGGCTTCTCGGTCTCGCTCTCGGGGCTGTCGCTGCTGTTTCCCTTCGAGATCCAGCTTTTCGGGCATACGTTCAACCTTATCAATGACATCGGCATGGCCGAGGCCGCAGGCCTTGGCCCGCTTCAGGGCGATCTGACGCCGCATGCGGAAATGCAATATGCCCAGCTTTGGCACGCGATCATCGGCTTTCTGATGATGGCGGTGATCTTGGGGCACATCTATATCGGGACACTCGGTATGGAAGGCGCCTTTGACGCCATGGGCAACGGCGAGGTTGATGAACGTTGGGCCGAGCAGCACCATTCGCTCTGGCTTGATGAGGTCAAAGATGACAAGCGGACCCCCGCAGAATGATGAGCGGCGTTCAGGTAAAAGGATACGCGCAATGAAAGCCATGCTGGCAGGGTTTCTGGGCGTCGCGGTGATCGGCGTTGTGGCCTATTTCGGACTGCATGAGATAGGCTTTTCCTCGGCTGAGGTCTATTCAGGTGAAAACGTCCGGTTGGACTGACACCGAAGAGGCATATCATGGCGGCAGGCGATGAATACGGCGGCACGCTCGAGGGCGCGTCGATCCTTGTGATCGACGACGAACCGGGAATGCGCCATTTCCTGACCAAGATTTTGGAGCCGCGTGTCAAGCGCGTTGCACAGGCCGCGTCGCCTGCAGAGGCCACCAAACTCTTGGACGAGGCGCATTTCGATGTGGTCGTTCTGGACAATGTCATGCCCGGCAAAACCGGGCTGGAATGGGTGGTCGAGCAGCGCCGCAAAGGGTTTTACGCCGACACGGTTCTGATCACCGCCTATGCCGATCTGGAAACCGCCATCGCCGCGCTGCGCGCGGGCGTCAGTGATTTCGTGCTGAAACCCTTCCGGGCGAACCAAATCCTCGGCGCCGTTTCCCGCACGCTCGACCGCAAGAACCTGCGCCGCGACAACACGCTGTTGCGGCGTGAATTGCAGGGCGGGGCAGCGGTGCAGATGCTTGGCAAGTCCGAGGCCCTGTCGAAGGTGCGCGGGATGCTGAACCGGCTTGCCCCGGTCCCGACGCCGGTGCTTTTCACTGGGGCCAGCGGCACCGGCAAGGAGTTGGCCGCGCGGCAACTGCACCAGATGTCTGACCGCGCCGACCATCCTTTCGTTGCGGTCAACTGCGCCGCCATTACGCCGGATCGGATCGTGCCTGAACTCTTCGGTGCGGTGGAGGGGAACGAAACCCTACAGCCGGGGCTGTTCCTTTTGGCCGATGGCGGCACGCTGTTCCTTGATGAAGTGGCGCAGATGCCGGAGCAGTTGCAGGCGGCTTTGTTGCGAGTACTGGAAGATCAACGCATCCGGCCCGAAGGGGCCGAGCGGGAAATTCCGCTGAGCCTGCGGTTCCTTTTCGCCACAAATGCCGATTTGCCCAAAGCGGTGGAGGAGGGGCGTTTCCGCGCAGACCTTTATCACCGGATGAATGTTGTCGAAGTCGCAATGCCGCCGCTCAAGGACCGCTCGGATGATATCGTCGAACTGGCGGCGATGTTCATGCAGCAATTCTCGACCGCGCTTGGCATGCCCGCGCTGCGGTTGGATGCCGAGACATTGCTGAAACTGCGGCGCTACGATTGGCCGGGCAATGTACGAGAATTGCGAAATTTGATCGAACGCTCGGTCATCCTCGGCAGCCTGCCCGAAGCCTTTGCGGGCCATGGCACCGTCGATGGGCCAAGGGCAATCGAGGATCTTGAACTGGTCACACAGCGCCACATGCTGCACATTCTTGATCTTTCGGGCGGCAACCGGGCCGAGGCCGCGCGGCGTTTGGGTGTCTCTCGCAAAACTGTCGACCGCAAGCTTGCCGCTTGGGCCGCTGAGGGGCTGGATATCGACGCGCTTTGAGGGGCGCAAAGCTATGTAAATTGCGCATATCCGTCCCGCAGCTGAGGAATCAATCCTGCCTTTTGGGAATTCTGTTCTGCCTCTGGGGCCACAGTAGGAAATTCGACCCGCGCATACCCGATGGCCAAAGCTCCCATTCCATCTTAACCCATCCCGCCCGTCAAACGTTCCTGTTTCAGCAATGGTGTTGAAGCGGGCGGCGCCCGGTGACATCTGATGCTCAAGCGTTACAGGAGTAAATTCAATGCTGAAACAGATCGTTACCGCCACCGTGCTCGCCGCGGTTTCTGGCACCGCAGCCTTCGCCCAAGACAATGAAACGCTCCGCGTGGGCATGTCGGGCGGCTATTTCCCCTTCACCTTCGTTAAGCAGGACGTGCTTCAGGGTTTCGAAGTCGACGTGATGAATGCTGTCGGCGAAGAGGCGGGCTTTGAGGTTGAATTCGAAACCATGGCCTTTTCCGGCCTGATCGGCGCGCTGGACGCAGGCCGCATCGACACGATCGCCAACCAGATCACCATCACGCCAGAGCGTGAGGAAAAGTTCGCCTTTACCGCGCCTTACGTATTTGATGGCGCGCAGGTCGTGACCAAAGAGGGCAACGAAGAGATCGGTGGCGTCGAAGACCTGCGCGGTAAAACCGTTGCGGTCAACCTCGGCTCGAACTTCGAGCAGCTTTTGAACGAACTCGACTTTGCAGATGAGATCGAGATCAAGACCTATGAGTCCAACATCGCCCAAGACACCGCGCTTGGCCGGGTGGATGCATTCGTGATGGACCGGGTTTCCTCTGCCCAGCTGATTCAGGAAAGCCCCCTGCCGCTGCAACTGGCAGGCAAGCCGTTCTCCGAAATCCGCAACGCGCTGCCGTTCCAAGACAATGACGAAGGCCGCGCCCTGCGGGACCGTGTCGACACCGCACTGGAGTCCCTGCGCGAAGACGGTACACTGACCGAAATCTCGGACAAATGGTTCGGCACTGACATCACCAAAGCGGAGTAACCCATGCGGGCGCTAGACCTTGACTACATGCTGGGGCTGGTGCCCGTCATATTGGGCTATGTACCGTTAACTTTGTTCATGGCGGTGGCGGGGATGGTCTGTGCACTCATCCTCGCCTCGCTTTTGGCTGTCGAACGGGTGGCCAAAGTGCCTGTTCTCGACTGGTTCGTGATCGTCTTCATCAGCTTTTTCCGCGGCACGCCGCTGCTGGTGCAGTTGTTTCTGTTCTACTTTGGCCTGCCGCAGGTGCTGTCATTCCTGTCGGATATCAACGGCGTGACCGCCGCCATCATGGGCCTGACCTTGCATTTCTCGGCCTATATGGCCGAGAGCATCCGCGCCGCGATCATGGGGGTCGACCGCAGCCAATGGGAGGCCGCGCAATCCATCGGCATGACCCAAGGCCAGATGATGTGGCGCATCATCCTGCCACAGGCCGCCCGGATCGCCGCGCCCACATTGGTCAACTATTTCATCGACATGATCAAAGGCACCTCGCTGGCATTTACTCTTGGCGTGACCGAAATGATGGGCGCAGCCCAGAAAGAGGCGGCGGGCAGCTTTCTCTACTTCGAGGCCTATCTCGTTGTGGCGATGATCTATTGGGTCATTGTCGAAGCGCTTAGCCAGATGCAAAAGCGGCTTGAAACCTATCTAAACAAGGCGTTCGTCCGATGATCGATATCACTGGCCTGACCAAACATTTCGGCGGCGCGCCGGTCCTCAATGGCATTAATTTGCAGATCGCTGAAGGCGAGCGCGTGGTTGTCATCGGCCCCTCCGGCACGGGCAAATCGACCCTGCTGCGCTGTCTCAACTTCCTCGACGTGCCGCAGGCGGGGACCATTCGCATCGGCGATGTGACGGTTGACGCCGCGAAGGCGCGCAAGGCCGACATTCTGGCGCTGCGCCGTCGGACTGCGATGGTGTTTCAGAACTACGCCTTGTTCGCCAACAAGACGGCGAAAGAGAACATCATGGAGGCGCTTGTCACCGTGCAAAAGGGCCCCAAGGATGAGGCCGAGCAGCGCGCGCTTTCGGTCTTGGGCGAGACCGGATTGGCCGACAAGGCCGACAGTTTCCCCGCGGCGCTGTCCGGCGGGCAGCAGCAACGTGTCGGCATCGGCCGGGCGATGGCGCTTGGGGCCGAGTTGATGCTGTTCGATGAGCCGACATCCGCGCTTGATCCTGAATGGGTCGGTGAGGTGCTGGACCTGATGCGCGCGGTGGCAGAGCGCAAGCAAACCATGCTGATCGTGACCCATGAGATGCAGTTCGCCCGCGAGATCGCGGATCGGGTGATCTTTATGGACGGCGGCAAGATTGTTGAGAGCGGCCCGCCATCTGAGATTTTCAGCGCGCCCAAGGATGCGCGATTGCAAAAGTTTCTCAAGCGTGTCGAGGGCTAGGCGGGTGCCGCGCGCCTGTCGCGAGGTATTTGTCGCTTTTACCGGCTTGGCCCGTTATGCTGCGGTGCAGAGAACCTATTGAAGGCTTGGCAAATGAGCGCCCGGATTATCTGTGTAGCCCAACAAAAGGGTGGGGCAGGCAAGACCACCCTCGTTTCGAACTTGGCGATTGCCTATTTGGCAGCGGGCAAAAGCGTGGGCCTGTTGGATACGGACCCTCAAGGCAGCCTTGGCAAGTGGCTCGACATTCGCGAAGAGATGCTTGGGCTTGATCCAAAACTGAAGTTCGCCACGGCGACCCCCTATGGGATATCCCGCGCCATCCGGACGGTCGGCAACGAGGCTGATGTCATTCTCATCGATACGCCCCCAAAGGCGGATAGCGATGTGCGTTGGGTCCTGCGCGACTCGGATCTGGTGCTGGTGCCGGTATCGGCCAGTCAGGCCGATGTCTGGGCAACCCATGACGTATTGGATTTGGCCGAGCGGGCGCAGAAACCGACGCATATCGTGATGAACCGCACCCGCGCCGGCACGCGGGTCGGCGATGACGTGGCCAAATCGGTGTCCGAGCTTGGGGCCGAGCGGCTTGAAGCGTCGCTGGCCAACAGAGTGATCTACGCCGATGCCCTTGGCCGGGGTCTGGGTGTGGTTGAGGCGAAAAAGTCCGGCCCCGCCGCAGATGAAGTTCGCGCGCTGGCACAAGAGGTCGCAGGTATTCTTGAGCTGTAGTCCCGGCAGAGCGGGGCTAATTTTGCTGGGGTACGGACCATGCCCCTGAAAACGTAGAAAGGCCCGCCATTTGGCGGGCCTTTCCGTTGGAACCGATAGGTTCAAATCACTCCGCGCAGGCGCGGATTTTTTCGATGTCCGGACCGT
This sequence comes from Sulfitobacter sp. D7, assembly GCF_003611275.1. NCBI lineage: Bacteria > Pseudomonadati > Pseudomonadota > Alphaproteobacteria > Rhodobacterales > Roseobacteraceae > Sulfitobacter > Sulfitobacter sp. D7. The sequence goes on along the minus strand of NZ_CP020695.1, from coordinate 173,963 downwards.
TGGGCGTGCGGCCCAAGTTGAACGGCGCCGAGGCGTCACGCCATTTGGCGTAGTCGTTCAGATACTCCAACTGGCTGAGGTAAACCTTTGCGGAATCGGGGTTCTCACAGGCGGTTTCTTCGATGGTTTCGTTGGCCATTTCCTGAACGGTCGCCAGCGTCTCATCGTCGTAGCGGTTGATCTCGATGCCCGCGTCGAGGAACTGCTGATAGGCTTCGGTCGCGCGCTTTTCGGTGAAGGAGAGCGACCAGACGAGGTTGGCCTGTGCCGCGATTTCAAGTGCTTCGCGGGTTTCGTCCGACAGCGCGTCCCACGCGCCTTTGTTGATCATCACGCCGAAGATCGACGCCGATTGGTGCCAGCCCGGTGTCGCCCAGTATTTGGTGACCTGCTGGAAACCGCCCGAGAAGTCGACGTTGGGGGTCGAGAATTCCGCGCCATCGATCACGCCGCGCTCAAGCGACTGATAGATTTCGCCACCGGCCATGGAGACCTGAGACCCGCCCAGTTTTTCCAACAGACGGCCCTGCTCCAGACCCGACAGACGCAGACGCTTGCCCTTGAGGTCTTCCAGCGTAACGATCTGCTCGTTGGTGCGGAAACCGGATTCGTTGTTGGTCACGCCGTAGGGCAGATAGACCATGCCGAACTTGCCGTAGATCTCGTTATAGAGTTCTTTGCCGCCCCATTGTTCGATCCAGTTGACGTAATCAACCGCGTTGAACAGGCTCGCCGTGGTCGCCAGCGGCGAGAAGGCAGAGTTGCGGCCAGCCCAGTAACCGGGCCAGTCGGCGCCAGCCTGCACGGTGTTCGATTCAACGGCGCCAAAGACTTCGCCCGCGGGCACGAGCGAGCCGCCTTCGAAGAATTCAATGGTCAGGTCTTCGCCGGTCAGCTTGTTGGCCAGATCAACGAAGTGTTTGTCGATCTCGATCAGTTCCAGCGAAGTGGGCCATGTGGTGGTCATGGTCCAGTTGTCTTGGGCCGCGGCCTGCGTGCCAAAGCCAGCGCAGAGTGCCAGACCGGCAAGTGTTGATTTCAATTTCATAATATTCTCTCCTCCGTTGATTTATTTTGTATAGAGCGTTTCCGGCAGCCAAGTGACAAGCTGCGGGAACAGGGCAATGGCCACGCACATCATCAGGATCAACCCGATGAACGGCAGCACACCGACGATGATATGCGACGTCTTGACCTCGCGCGGCGCAATGGCGCGCAGGTAGAATAGCGCATATCCAAAGGGCGGGGTGAGGAAGGACGTCTGCAAAACCACCGACATCAGGACGACGAACCACAACAGGCTCACGTCCATCTCCTGCACGATGGGCAGGAAGATCGGGAAAGACAGCAGCACAATGCCGGTCCAATCAAGGAATGCGCCGAGGATGAAGACGATGAACATCATCATCGCGATCAGCATCCAAGGGGCCATATCGAGGTTGCGGATGATCTCTTGCGTGGCGCGCAGACCCCCGGTGATGTTGAACACGCCGGTGAAAGCGGTGGCGCCCACAACGATAAACAAGATCATCGCCGAGGTGCGGCCCGTTTCCAGCATCGCGCCGTAAAAGCTGGCCCAAGTGAACTTGCGCCGCATGATCACGATGACCAGCGCCAGCGCCGCGCCAATGGCCGAGGCTTCGGTCGCCGTGGCGATGCCCGCCAGAAGCGAGCCGAGGATGCCAAGGATCAGCACCAGCGGCGGCACGGCTTCGATCAGCAGCATACGCACAAGCGCGGGTTTAGAGATCTTCTCATCCGGCTCAACCGCCGGGGCCATGTCCGGCCGCACCACGGCCACGATAAAGACCCACACCGCATAGAGCAGCCCCAGCACCACGCCCGGCACCATCGCACCGGCGAAAAGCTCGCCCACCGACAGGGGCGAATAGGAGGCCATAAGGATCAACATGATCGACGGCGGGATCAGAATGCCCAGACAGCCGGAGGCCGCGATGACGCCGGTGGTCAGTGTCGGGCTGTAGCCATATTGCAGCATCGGGCGCAGGGCCATCACGCCCATCACGGTGATCGACGCACCGATGATGCCGGTGGTGGCGGCCAGTAGGATCGAGATGAAGACCACCGCCAGCGCCAGACCGCCGCGGATGTTCGACATCAAAAGCCGAAGCGATTCGAACATCTTATCCGTCACGCCCGAATCGGACAGGAACCGCGCCATCAAGATGAACAGCGGAATCGCGATCAGCGTGAAGTTGTCGAGCACATCGCCGAAAATCCGGTTGATGACGATGCCCAGCACCATGGGCTTGCCAGCGATGACAGCGCCCAAAACGGCGGTGCCGCCCAGAACGAAGGCCAGCGGGTGGCCCATGAAAAGGCCCAGCAACAGCAGGCCAAACATGGTGAGTGCAATGAGTTCAGGCGTCACGGGGCAGTTCCTGACGGTTAAGTACGAGTTTCAAAAATTCCGCCACACCTTGCAGCAACAGCAAACCAGCGGCGAGCGCCATGGCCATTTTCAGCGGATAGACCGGCAGCTGCACCGAGCCATAGGTCGTCTCGCCCTGAGCATAAGAGCGCATGGCGAATTCATAAGAGCGGGTGGTGAAGATCCACGCGAAGGGGAAGAAAAAGATCACATAGCCCGCCGCTTCGACCCAGCGTCGCAGGGTGGGGGCAAGGGTCTCGGTGATCAGATCGACCCGCACATGGGCTTGATGACGCAGCGCATAGCCGCCCAGCATCACGAAATAAAAGCCATATAACTGTTTCGTAACGTCAAAAGCCCAGCGGGTCGGGTCATTCAGCGCATAGCGCATGAAAACGTCATAGATGATGATTGCGGCGAAAATGACGGCGACGACCGACACGATACGCCCGACGAATTCGTTCATCTGGTCGATGAATTTTATCAAGATCTGAGCCCTCCCTGGCAGCTCGCACATTATTGGCCTTTCTGCCAAAAACAAGGCAAAAGACCAATAATAATGCTGCTTTAAGTAGCACTACGTATGCGGCGTGGGGAGAGTTTGTCCAGAAGGAGAGGTTTCAATTTGCCTAAGCCATGGACATTTTCGAAAAGCGACGATTATCTGCTGCGCAGAGCCCTCCGCATCGACGTCGGGGGAGGCTTAGCAAATATCCGTTTGGGAGGAAAAACATGGATCGTCGTTCATTTATCCGCAAAGCTGGTGTGATGGGGGCAGGTGCCGCCGCCACGACACTTGCAGCGCCCGCTATTGCGCAGGGAAACATCACGTGGCGCATGGTCACCACTTGGCCCAAAAACTTCCCCGGTCTGGGTGTCGGCGCGCAGCGTCTGGCCGACCGGATCACCGCGGCCTCGGGTGGCGAGCTGACCATTCAGGTCTTCTCGGCCGGAGAGATGGTGCCGCCGCTGCAATCGCTCGACGCCGTGATCGACGGCACCGCCGAGATGAGCCACGGCGCCGCCTACTACTGGCAAAACAAATCCCCCGCGCTGTCCTTCTTCACCGGCGTGCCTTACGGCATGACCACGCCCGAGCTGACAGCTTGGATGCGTTACATGGGCGGTCAGGAAATCTGGGACGAGATCTATGACCAGTTCGGCGTTCAGGGCTTCCTGTCCGGCAACACCGGCACCCAGACGGGTGGTTGGTTCCGCGATGAGCTGAAAAGCCTCGATGATGTCAAAGGCGTGCGTTTCCGGACGCCGGGCCTTGGTGGCCGCGTGTGGGAGAAGCTTGGCGCAACCGTGACCAACATGGCCGCGGGCGAGATTTTCCAGGCGCTGCAGTCGGGCACACTCGATGCCGCGGAATTCGTTGGCCCCTACAACGATCTGGCGCTCGGCTTCCATCAGGTTGCTAAGAACTACTACATGCCGTCCTTCGTGGAATCGGGTCTGGCGACAGAGCTTGTCGTCGACAAGAAGAAGTATCAGGAACTTCCCGAGAATCTTCAGGCGATCATCCGTGACGTGAGCCAGGCGGAATACGATCAGGTCGCCGCTGACTTCTATGCCAACGACCCGCGCGCTCTGAAGACGCTGGTCGAAGAGCACGGCGTGACCGTTCGCAACTTCCCAGACGACATCATGGAAGCCGGTGCCAAAGCCTCGGTTGAAGTGGTCGAAGAACTGCGCAACAGCGACGATCCGCTGGTCAAGAAGACCGCCGACAGCTTTGTCGAAGCGCTGAACCTCGTCCGCACCCGGACCGAGAACATCGACAGCCCCTACGTTCAGGCGCGTCAGAAGTTCTTGAAGTACTAAGCTTCGCGTTCAGGAATGTGGAAAGGCCCGGTGGAAACGCCGGGCCTTTTTATTTGAGGGCATCGCCCTCCCTCCCCCCGGAGGGCGATTTTGCGACCTTTCACCAGCCGGATTGGTTTGCGATAATGCACGGCATCAGCTACTTTCCCACGTCCAGATCGCCCCCAAGAGAGGGCGATGCCCTTCGCGTACAAACGCGAAAGGCCCGGCGTTTCCACCGGGCCTTTGCTCTAGAAAAACGCCGTCTTACCCGGCGATCAACTTCGGCAACCACGTCACGATCTGCGGGAAGGCAAACAGGATCGCAATCGCCACCACCTGCAACAGCACAAACGGCAGGATGCCCTTGTAGATCGCACTGGTCGGCAGGTCTGCCGGGGCCACACCCCGCAGATAGAACAGCGCAAAGCCAAAGGGCGGCGTGAGGAAGGAGGTTTGCAGGTTCACCCCAACCAAAACACCCAGCCAGATCGGATCAACATCCAGCATCAAAAGCACGGGCGCGGTGATCGGGATCACGATGAAGATGATCTCAAAGGTATCAAGGATGAACCCGAGGAAGAACATGATGATCATCACCACCGCCACCGCCGCCAAGGGGCCGCCGGGCAGGTTGCTCAGGAACTCATGCACCAGATTGTCGCCGCCCATCATGCGGAACACGATGGAAAAGACCGAGGCGCCCAGCAGAATGATAAAGACCATACTGGTGATCGTGGCCGTGGCGATCATCGTCTCCCGCAGAATGCGGAAGGACAGGCGCCAGCGCAACGCTGCCAAGACCATCGCGCCCACGGCCCCGACCGAAGCCGCCTCGGTCGGTGTCGCAATACCGCCGAGGATCGAACCGAGAACGGCAAGGATCAGCAAGAGCGGCGGCACCAGCGCCACAAAGAAGTCCCGCAGAAGCTGGCCTTTTTCATCCGCAGGAACGGGTGTCGCAGGGCAGGAGGCAGGCGCAGTCACGGCCTTGAACAGGACATAGCCCATGTAAAGCGACACCAGTAGGATGCCCGGCAAAAGCGCCCCGGCGAAAAGGTCGCCGACCGACACGGGCGATGGCGCAAAGTTCCCCTTGGCCATCTGCACTTGCGAGTTGATACCCGCGAGCATGTCGCCCATGAAGATCAAAACGGTCGACGGTGGAATGATCTGGCCCAGTGTCCCGCTCGCGCAGATGACGCCGGTGGCAAGCTTTGGATCATAGCCTGCCCGCAACATGGCAGGCAGAGAGATCAGCCCCATGGTCACAACCGTCGCGCCAACCACACCGGTTGAGGCGGCCAGCATCGCACCCACGATCACGACCGAAAAGCCAAGCCCGCCGCGCATATTGCCAAAGAGTTTGCCCATGGTCATCAGCAGTTGCTCGGCGATCTGACTGCGCTCCAGCATCACCCCCATGAAGATAAATAGCGGCACGGCGACCAAGACTTCGTTGGTCATGAAGCCGATGTAACGGTTCGGCAGAGAGCCGAAGTTCGATGGGTCGAAGACGCCAAAGCCGATGCCGACCAATCCAAAGAGCAACGACACACCAGCAAGCGTGAAGGCGACCGGGAAGCCCAATAGCAAAAAGCCGATCACGCCAAAGAACATAAGCGCGGCGAGCATTTCGCCGATCAAAATCGGATCCATCAAACGGCTCCCTGCGGGTGGTCTGCGGGGATTTGGTCCCGGCTGTATTGCATGGATTTGGGCACCAGCTCAGCATTGCCGCTGAGCACGAGGATGGAGCGGATGATCCATGCAATCCCTTGAATTGCGAGTAGAAATGCAAAGCCGATGATGAAGGCCTTGAGAATATAAAGCCCCGGCATGCCGCCCACATTGGCGGACCCTTCTTGATAACCCCATGCGCGTGTCACGAAGGGCATCGAATAGGTGTAAACGATCCAGCAGAAGGGCAGCAAAAAAACGACCACGCCGATCAGGTCGATCAGCGCGCGGCGTGCCATCGTGGCGGGGCGGTAAAAGATATCGACCCGCACATGGTCGTCGCGCAGCAGGGCAAAGCCCGCAACGGCGGTGAACATCGCGCCGTTTAGCCAAATATAGAGATCTTGCATCCAAACGAAGCTGATCGCGAAAAGATAGCGCTGCACGACCACGGTGAAACAGACCAACACGATGCCGAGTGCGAGCCATGAGAAGAGATTGCCGATGAATAAGTTCACCGCGCAGATAACTCTGGCAATTGCTGCTAAAAAACGCACCTTGTCCCCTCTCCCGTCAAGTTCGTTTGACCGTCAATCAAAGGGAGGGGGCTAAATGTCAAGATTTAGATGGCGGGTGGCCCTCAACGGGCCGCATTTGTCCCGCCCGCAGTGGCAGGAGGGCAACCGAAGGGCGGGGCCGCTCAGTAGATGTTGGTTTCGGGGGCGCTGCCTTGCCGCACCGAGCCGCGGTACATCCCTTGGGAATTGAACGGTATGGCGATATTGCCCGCACCGTCCACGGCGATGACCCCGCCCGACCCGTCGTTGGGGGCCAGATCCTGCATCACCACATGATCGGCGGCGGTGGCAAGGTCTTCGCCCGCGTGTCGCATGCGTGCGGCGATTTCGCCCGCCGCGTTCCAGCGGATAAAGACCTCTCCATGTCCGGTGGCCGAGACCGCGCAGGTCGCGTTATCGGCGAAGGTGCCCGCGCCGATCATCGGCGTGTCGCCCACGCGGCCCGGGGCCTTGGCGGTCATGCCCCCTGTTGAGGTGGCGGCGGCTATATTTCCTGCAACATCGCGCGCCACGGCCCCCACGGTGCCATGCCGCCGCGCCGGATCGTCCGAGACTTCGCCGCGCGCCCGCATCGCAAGCGTCTCTTGCAGCGCGTCCCAGCGGGACTGGGTGAAAAAGTAGTTGCGGTCGCCGAATTCAAGCCCCGCTTGCCGCGCGATCTCGAGCGCGTTGGGGCCAATGAGCGTGACATGCTCGGTCCGCTCCATCACCGCGCGGGCCAGTTTCACCGGGTTCTTCGGGCCAAAGACACCGGCGACCGATCCCGCCCTGCGGTCGCGCCCGTCCATCACGGCGGCGTCCATCTCCTGCGCGCCTTCCGAGGTATAGACCGCGCCGCGCCCTGCGTTGAACAGGGGCTCATCCTCCAGCGCGCAGACCGCCGCTTCGACCGCGTCCATCGCGCTGCCCCCTTCGCGCAGGATGGCTTCGCCCGCTTCTAGCGCGCGGGCGAGGGCGTCGTGATAGGCGGCCTCTTGCTCGGGGGTGATATTTTCCTTGAGGATGGTTCCGGCACCGCCGTGGATGGCAAGGGAATAGGTCATGTCGGTCCTTTCGATCCGGGGGGGCGTCTAGCCCGCAACCCGGTGAAGCATCTGGCGGCCCGGGGTCAGCCCCTGCACCTTTTCCACGATTGACCGCGCGTCGATCCCGAAGTGGCGATAAAGGTCGGCAATGGTGCCGGTCTGGCCGAAGTGCTCAACCCCAAGCGGCACGGTCTGGTGCCCAACGACCGAGCCCAGCCACGAAAGCGTCGCCGGATGCCCGTCGATCACCGTGACCAGTTTGCAGTTGCGCGGGAGCTGCCCCAGCAGCGTCTCGATATGGCTTTCCGCCGCCGCATTGCCCCGCGCGCGGGCGCGTTGCGCGGCGGTCCAGCCCGCGTTCAGACGGTCAGCAGAGGTCACCGCCAGTACGCCGACATCGCGGCGGCCTTCGGCGATGTTGCCCGCCGCTTTGATCGCTTCGGGCGCCACCGCGCCTTGATAGGCGATCACCACGTCGCAGTTCGGCCCCGGTTTGCGCAGCCAATAGGCCCCGTCGATGGCGCCTTGGCGGAAGTCCTCGTCCACGCGCTTGCCGGGCTGTTCGATGGGATTGGTGGTGAGCCGGAGATAGACCGAGCCGCCGGTCTCATCGCGCAGCCACGTGCGTTCGTCCGGGTCGCCCTCGCCGTCCTTTTGCAGATAATCGAAAGCCCACTGCATGATGACGGCCAACTCATCGGCAAAGGCAGGCTCGAAGCTCGCCAGCCCGTCTTGGCTCATCCCAATCAGCGGTGTGCCGATCGACTGATGCGCGCCGCCTTCGGGGGCGAGCGTCACGCCCGACGGCGTGCCGACAATCATAAAGCGCGCATCTTGATAGCAGGCATAGTTCAACGCATCCAAGCCGCGGGCGACGAAGGGGTCGTAGACCGTGCCGATGGGAATGACCCGCTTGCCAAAGAGCGAATGCGACAGACCCGCCGCACCCAAGAGCAGAAAGAGGTTCATCTCGGCGATGCCTAGCTCGATATGCTGGCCCTCGGGGGTGAACTCCCATTTCGCGGTGGAGGGGATTTTCTCGTTGATGAAGGTGTCGGCCTGTTCGCTGCGCGCGAACAGCTTGCGCCGGTTCACCCACGGGCCGAGGTTCGTGGTGCCGGTCACGTCGGGGGACATGGTGACGATACGCGCGGCCAGATCGCTGTCGCCTTTCGACAGATCGTCGAGGATCTTGCCAAAGGCCATTTGCGTGGAAATCTCGCGGTCGCTGGAAAGTTCGATCTGCGGCACCGGCAGGGTCGCGTCACCGTAGCGGCGGCGGCCCTTGGCAAAAAACGGCACGCGGTCGAGCGCAGCTTGCAGGGCATCGGGGTCGTCGACGGTGGCGAATTTCTCCCATTCCGCGCCCTCATTCACTCCCATGTGTTTCTGCCAATCGGCCATCTGACTTTTGGTCATCAGCCCGCCGTGGTTGTCCTTGTGCCCCGCGATCGGCGTGCCCCAGCCCTTGATCGTGTAGGCCAGAAAACAGACCGGGCGGTCGTGGTCGATGGCGGCAAAGGTCTCGGCCATGGTCTCAACGCAGTTGCCGCCGAGGTTCTCCATCAGTTCGGCCAGTTCGTCATCGCTGCGCGCGTCGATCAGTGCTGTGACATCGCCCTGATCGCCAAGCGCCTCCATCAGCCGCTCGCGCCAGACCGCGCCGCCCTGATAGGTCAGCGCCGAGTAAAGTTGGTTGGGGCAATTGTCGATCCAGTCGCGCAGTTTGTCGCCGCCCGGCTCGTCAAAGGCGGCGCGTTGCAGGGCACCGTATTTCACCTTGACCACATCCCAGCCGAAGGCGTCGAAAATCTGCTCGATCCGTTTGAACAGCCCTTCACGCACCACCCCGTCGAGCGATTGGCGGTTGTAGTCGATGATCCACCATGTGTTGCGCAGATCGTTCTTCCAACCCTCTTGCAGGGCCTCATAAATATTGCCCTCGTCGAGTTCCGCATCGCCCACCAGCGCCACCATGCGGCCCAGATCGACATCCGCGCCCCAAACCTTCGCGGTGATGTAGTCCTGCACCAATGAGGCGAAGGAAGTCACTGCCACGCCAAGACCCACCGATCCGGTGGAGAAGTCTACATCGTCGATGTCCTTGGTCCGGCTGGGGTAGCTCTGCACGCCCTGAAACCCGCGGAAGTTTTCCATCTTCTCGCGGGTCTGATTGCCCATCAGATATTGCATCGCGTGGAAGATCGGGGAGGCATGGGGTTTGACCGCCACCCGGTCCTCGGGCCGCAGGGCGCTGAAATAAAGCGCCGTCATGATCGACACCATGGAGGCCGAAGACGCCTGATGCCCGCCCACCTTGATCCCGTCCACCTTGGGCCGGATGTGGTTGGCGTTGTGGATCATCCAATGCGACAGCCACAGCAGACGTTGTTCGATGGTTTTGAGCTGGGCAGGGGCGAGAGCGGTCATGGCAGGTCTTTCATCTTGAGGATCCCTCGGGCGGTGCCCTCCTCGACACCGCCCGCGACTGGTCCGGTCTTTGCCGGATCAGGCCGCTTGCATGTTATGCGCGCCAAGCGCGGCGTAAAGGTCATCAATGATGTCTTCCGCAGATTCCAGCCCAACCGAGAGCCGCACCAGCCCTTCGGCGATGCCATGCTCGGCGCGTTCCTCGGGGGAATAGGTGGAATGGGTCATGCTCGCCGGATGCTGGATCAGGCTTTCCGCATCGCCAAGGCTCACCGCGCGCTGAATGAGGTGCAGACGGTTCATAAAGGCGATGCCGCCCGGTTTGCCGCCCTTGACCTCAAAGGGGATCATGCCGCCGAAATTGCCCATCTGCCCCCGCGCCAGTTCGGCCTGCGGAAAGCTCTCCAGCCCCGGATAGGCGACATGCAGCACCGCCGGATGCGCTTCGAGCGCCTCGGCCACCTTGGCGGCCGTGGCGCAGTGCCGCTCCATCCGCAGTTCCAGCGTTTTGATCCCGCGCAAGAGCAGCATGGCGGTCAGCGGCGACATCACGGCACCGGTCATGTCTTTGAGCCCGACAAGCCGCACCTGCGTCATGTCCTCGGCACTGCCAACGACAAGACCCGCGACCACATCACCGTGACCGGAGAGGAATTTCGTCGCCGAATGCAACACGATGTCCGCGCCATGTTCGATGGGACGGGTGATCACCGGCGTGGCATAGGTGTTGTCGACCACCACCTTGGCCCCGGCGCGATGCGCAATGGCCGAGATCGCGGCGATGTCCACCAGACGGTTGTTCGGGTTCGCGGGGGTTTCGAAATAGACGATCTTGGTCTGAGCGCTGATCACCTCGGAAAGGTTTTCAGGCTCGGTCATGTCGACCAGCGTCACCTTGACGCCAAAGCGCGGCAGGCCGTGGGTCATAAATGCAAAGGTGCAGCCATAAAGCGTCTTGTCGATGATGATCTCATCGCCCGCCTGCAGGAATGTCCAGAGCGTGGAGGTGATCGCCCCCATGCCCGAGGCGGTGGCGAGGCCCGCTTCGGCCCCCTCAAGGTTGGCAATGCGTTTTTCCAGATGGTCCAGCGTCGGATTGGAAATGCGGGTATAGAAATGCCCCGCGCGCTCGCCCGCGAACATGTCGCCGCCGGCCTCGGCGGTCTCGAAGGTGAAGGTCGAGCTCATGTAGATCGGCGGGTTCAGCGCGCCCTGTTCGCTTTGCGCGTCATACCCGTGGTGGATGGCGCGGGTGGAAAAGGATTTCTGGTTCTCGGTCATGGCTGGCCCCCTGATTGATTTTGAGGGCATGATCCGATGGTGCAAGAGGCATTTGGTTGCTAATGTATGCGCAGATTGCAGAGGATTTGGCATATCATGCCCCAAACACCCCGACTGGACGCTACTGACCGCCGCATCATCCGCGCGCTACAGCGCAATGGCCGGATGACGAACCTTGATCTGGCCGAGGAAGTTGGCCTGTCGCCTTCCCCCTGTCTCCGCCGCCTGCGGGCGCTTGAGAAAAACGGCGCGATCCGTGGCTATAGTGTGGAGGTCGACGCCAAGGCCTACGGCCTGCCGGTTACGGTCATGGTGCGGGTAACGCTCGATGGCCATGACGAGGGCACGGTGAAACGTTTTGAAAATAAGATTCGCGCGATCCCGGAGGTGCTGGAGTGCTTCGTGATGAGCGGATTGTCAGACTACCTGCTGCGCGTGGTGGTGGGCGATCTGGAAGACTACGAGCGTTTCGTGCGCGCCCGGCTGCACCCCATCGGCGGCATCGGGTCGATCGACACCAGTTTTGTCTACGGGGTGGTCAAACGCTCTCAGGTCTATCCTGATATTGGGGGCTGAGCAGGCGCGATTGAGGACGCCGAAACCATTTAACCGGTTTACAATTCCGCCCCCCTTGGGAAAGGTTCGCCCCAAGCCCCGAGGAGTCCGCATGACATTCGCAGCCACCCCCGCCCTGCAAGCCGTCGTCGACCACGCGCTGGCGCATGAGACTGACTGGCCCCGCTCGATGTATCACCCCGATGGGGCCTATGTTGGCAACCGCGAGTGGAACGAAAGCGGCCCTTGGACCGAGATCGTGGGCCCGGCAAAGCCGCGCGGCGGCCCGGCAGGGGTGATCCTGCACCGGGGGCAGCGGGTCGCCGATTGGGGCGATACGACGCGGACCGACATGACCTTTTCCATCGCCAAGAGCTACCTGTCGGTGCTGGCGGGGCTGGCGGTGAAGGATGGGCTGATCACCGACCTCGACGCGCCCGTGGGCGACAGCGTGCCGGGGCCGCATTTTGCGGGCGACCACAACGGGCGCATCACTTGGCGGCATATGTTGCAGATGAACAGTGAATGGCGCGGCGAGATTTTCGGCAAAGACGATCAGGTCGACCATTACCGCCAGATCGGGCCGGGCGCAGACAACAGCCGCAAGGGACAATTGCGCAAAGTCCGCCCACCGGGAAGCCATTACGAATACAACGACGTGCGGGTGAACGCGCTGGCCTATGCGCTGCTGATGCGGTTCGGCCGCCCGCTGCCAGAGGTGCTGCGCGCGCGGATCATGGGCCCGATTGGCGCCTCAGACGATTGGCGGTGGGAGGGCTATTCGACCTCTCGGATCGAGATGGCGGGCAGGCGCGTTCAATCGGTCACCGGCGGTGGCCATTGGGGCGGCGGGCTGTTCATCGGCGCCGACGATCACGCGCGCTTCGGCCAGTTCATCTGCCAAAACGGCCAGTGGAACGGCGCGCAGATCTTGCCCGAAGGTTGGATGCAGCAAGCGCTGACGCCCACGCCGACACTGGATAAATACGGCTTCCTGTGGTGGCTGAACCGCGGGGCGGAGGCTGACCCCAAGCTGCCCGAAACCGCCTTTAGCGCGCAGGGCGCGGGTGGGCACACGATCTGGATCGCGCCGAAGCATGACATCGTGGCGGTGATGCGCTGGCTCGCCCCAACCGCCACGCCGCACTTTCTGCGCCAGCTTTTCGCTGCGCTGGCAGACCACTGAGATACGAAAGGAAAACCCCATGAAGATCGCGACCTTCGGCGTCGAAATGTGGATGAACGAGTTCGAAAACCACTGCCGCTACAACCTCGCCGAGACCTGCGTCGATTCGATCACATTGGGAGAGTTGATCGACATGGCGGGCGTCGACAATTCGGTGCTGGGCGAACTGCGCGGGATGCGCATGGGCTACGGCGCGATCGAAGGCTCGGACCGTCTGCGCGACGCAGTGGCGGGGCTTTATGAGACCCAGAGCCGCGAGAACATCCTGACCACCCATGGCACCATCGGGGCCAATGCCTTGGTACACCAAACGCTGATCTCGCGCGGTGATCATGTCATCGCCATCGTGCCGACCTACCAGCAGCACTACTCCATCCCCGAGAGCATCGGCGCAGAGGTCGAACTGCTGCACCTGCGCCCCGAGAACGGGTTTCTGCCCGATCTGAACGAATTGCGCGCCATGATGCGCCCTGACACGCGGATGATCGCCACCAACAATCCCAACAACCCGACCGGCGCGCTGATGGACCGCGCGATGCTGGCAGAGATCGCCGAGATCGCGCGCGGCAGCGAGGCTTGGGTGCTCTGCGATGAGGTCTATCGCGGCACCGATCAGACGGGTGATGGCTATACCGCCTCGATCTGCGATCTCTCCGACCGCGGCATCAGCACGGCGGGCATGTCCAAAGCCTATTCGCTGGCCGGGCTGCGCGTGGGCTGGGTGGCGGGGCCGCAGGCGCTGCTTGAGAAGATCATGATCCATCGTGACTACAACACGATTTCCGTCGGGGGGATCGACGAGTATTTCTCGGCTCTCGCGCTTGAGAGCCGCGCGCAGATCCTTGACCGCGCGCATCGGATCACCCGGGGGAACCTCGAAATCTTGGCAGATTGGGTCGAGGCGGAGCCGCTGATCTCATGGGTGAAACCCCAGTCGGGCACCACGGCGTTGGTGCAATACGACCTGCCACTGCGCAGCCGCGATTTCTGCACCCAGTTGCTGGAGGAAGAGGGCGTGCTTTTCACCCCCGGCAGCGCCATGGATATGGAGGGTTGGCTGCGCATCGGTTTCGCCAATTCGACCGCCGACTTGCAGGACGGGCTGGCACGTGTCTCAACCTTCCTCGCGCGGCAGAGCGTGGCCCAGACCGCCACGCAGCCTTAACCGATGACCGCCCTCCGCTGTGGTCATCGGTTCTGACGGGCCCACATGCCGCAGCGGCGCATCTCAGCCAACCTGATGGAGCCTATCATGCCGCCAGTCTCTGATCTGATCGCCCAATCCGCCGCGCGTTCCTGCGTGGTTCACCGCAAGATCGCAGGCGCGATTTCACGCACCCCGGTGATCGCCTCGCGCCTGCCGATGGCAGAGGGCACGCGGCTTTTCTACAAAACCGAGAACTTTCAACACACCGGGTCGTTCAAGCTGCGCGGGGCCAGTGCCAAACTGACCACGGTGCCGCTGGACCGACCGGTCATCACCGCATCCTCCGGCAACCACGGCATCGCCTGTTCACGTGCCGCCCAGACCACGGGGCATGAATTGATCGTCGTGCTGCCCGAGACGGTCGTCGCCAAGAAACGCAAAACCATCGAAGGTTTTGGCACCAAGGTCGTGATCCATGGGTCGGATGCGTCGCTTTCGGAACGGCATGCGCAGGCCTTGGCCGAAGCCGAAGGCTACACCTATATCTCCCCCTACAACGACGCCGAGGTGATCGCGGGCCAAGGCACCGCCGCGCTGGAACTGCTCGACCAGATCGAAGGGATCGACACTGTCTTTATCTCGATGGGCGGGGGCGGGCTGATCTCTGGCATGGGGTCGGTGATCAAAGAGTTCTCGCCGCAAACCCGTGTGATCGGCGTGAGTGCCGCCAACAGCTGCGCTCTGGCGGCGTCGATCAAGGCGGGCAAGATCGTCGAGACGGACCATCTCGACACTTTGGCCGATGGCGTGGCGGGCGGGGTCGATGAGGGGTCGCTCACCCTGCCGATGGCAAGCGCGGTGATCGACGAGATCGTATATTGCAACGAAGAACAAATCGCCGCCGCGCTAAAGGTGCTGGCATGGGAAGAGAATATGTTGGTCGAAGGGGCCGCCGCCTTGGCGCTGGCGGCCTATCTGGCGGAGCCGCAGAAATACGCAGGCCAAACCTCTGCCGTTTTGCTTTGCGGGGGCAACTATGAGGTCGCGCAGTTGCGCAGCATTCTCTGATTGCAGCCCGGCCCGCTGTGGCGTCAGCGGGCCGGGGCTCTTTGCCTCAGGGCATGTCGAACCGCAGATCAACCCAACGGCCCACGGGGATGTCACAGGGCGCACCCCCGGCCCAGCCATCCTGCCAGATCACCTCGCGGGTACGGACATCAAGCGCCGCCATCCCCGCGTCATAGCTGCAATCGACATAGACCAACCGGTTGCCATTCGCATCCTGCGGCACTTCGATCTGCCACCCTTTGGACGCAAGCGGCGGGACATCCGTCAATCTGTAGTGGCCAAGCCCAATCCGTTCGAACCGCGCCGCTAGGGGCACCGCTGGCTCTTCGCTGCTGTCGTGGAACAGCCGGACAATCGGGCTCGCTTCTTTGATGAAACCATTGGCATCCACAGTCGTGTTCGCCCCAGTCCACAGGGATTGCCACGCGCCCCACGCCCCGGTTGCCCGCACGCGAAAGGCCAGACCCGGCGTGTCGATCCCCACTGCGATCTGCCACAAGTTCGCGCTCTGCCCGCCCAAGGTGCTGTTGCCGCAAAGCAGGCCAAAAACCCCATCCAGCGCCGAAAACGGATTGGCCCCAGCGGGTGCCTGTGCATGGGCGCCGCCATAGGCTGAGAAACTGCCCGAAAGCGCATGCGCGTCAAGGTCCGCCACAAGCGGCCCCGCATCCGCACCGATGCCGAAATCCCCCACGCGCAGCAGCCGTCCCACCGTCGCGTCACCCACGCTCTCCGTCAGCGCCGCGCCCGAGGCCATGCCGCTGGCGGCGTCAAAGGCCAGCGCGGTGGTCCACCCGCTGCCATCGGCGCTGACCTTGATGGCGAAATCATCCTGCCCCGCCGTGCCCATTTCGGCCCGTCCGGAAAAATCGGTCTGGAACAGCAGGCTCGCGGTATCGGCGGCGCTGGCTTTGTTGAGCTTCACCTGATGCCCCGCGCCTTCGTGGGTGAACAGGCTCGCCGGGGAAGAAACCGACAAGCGATTGCCGCTGTCGTGATCCGTGTTGATCCCCACCCCAGAGAGGTTCGCCAGATCGGGGGGCGACACCTCGGCCCATGCGCCCGCCACCCAACGGCGCAGGATCCCGATGGATTTATCCAAGGCAAGCCAGCCGTCCTGTGGCGCGCTGAACTGCCAGGTCTCTCCAATCCAGACGGCCAGTTCGCCGACATGACCCGCCCAAGCCGCCGTGGGGGCGGTGCCGAGGGCATGAACCTCCCCCGCCTGCGGCAGGGCGGGCGGCGTGTTGGCGTCGAAACCTTCGACCGCAAGCTGCACCAGAAGGTCCAGCCGTTGCAGCGCTTCGTTGTGGGTCACATGTTTCTGCGCCTGTGCCGGCATCAGATAGGGAAGGGACAGGCGCTCTGAGGTGTCGGGCATCGGGGCTCTCCGGGTTATGGGTCGCCTGAGACTGTGTGAAAGAAGTCTTTCCAGCCTGACAACCCACCGCTCGGGCGGGGCGCAACGGCGCGGGGGGCTTGCCCGGCCGCGCCCCGCGCGCAAATTGCTGAACCGGGCCGCTTTCACATTCGCCAATCCGCCCTAACTCCCTGTCAGGCGGCACCTTTTCAATCCGAAAGCCGCAGTCTAACATCCCGCCACCGGCACGCAGGAAAGGCCCACGCTTATGTCTATGACCAAGATCGCCGTTGTTGGCATCGGCTATGTCGGGCTGTCGAACGCGGTGCTTCTGGCGCAGCACAATGACGTGACGGCGGTGGATCTGAACGCGGACAGGGTGGCGCAGGTGAATGCGCGCCACGCGCCGATCGTCGACCCCGAGATCGAGCAATACCTCGCCCAAAAGCCGCTTACCCTCAAGGCCAGCACCGAGCCGGAGGCGGCATACCGTGAGGCCGACTATGTGCTGATCGCCACGCCGACGAACTATGGCCCGCGCACCAATGTTTTCGACACCTCCAGTGTCGAGGCCGTGGTGCGGGATGTTCTGGCGGTTACGAAAACGGCCACCATCGTTATTAAATCCACGGTGCCGGTGGGCTATACCGCAGGTCTGTCTGCCGCGTTGGACACCAATCAAGTGATCTTCAGCCCGGAATTCCTGCGCGAAGGCCGCGCGCTTTATGACAATCTGCACCCCTCGCGGATCGTCGTCGGCGAAGACAGCCCCCGTGCGCGGCGCTTTGCGCAACTGCTGGCCGAGGGGGCAATCGACGATGATATTCCCATGCTCTTTACCGGTGCCTCCGAGGCAGAGGCGGTCAAACTCTTCGCCAATACTTTCCTCGCCATGCGGGTGGCGTATTTCAATGAATTGGACAGCTATGCGCTGACCAATGGGTTAGACACGCGCCAGATTATCGACGGCGTCTGCCTCGACCCGCGCGTGGGCGGGCATTACAACAACCCATCTTTCGGCTATGGCGGCTACTGTTTGCCCAAGGATTCCAAGCAGTTGCTGGCGAACTATTCGGATGTGCCGCAGAACCTGATCAACGCCGTGGTCGAAGCGAACCGCACCCGCAAGGATTTTGTGTCAGAGCAGATCATGGCACTTGGCCCGCAGCGGGTGGGCATCTACCGGCTGGTGATGAAGACCGGGTCGGACAATTTCCGCCAAAGCTCGGTCCAAGGGATCATGAAACGGCTCAAGGCCAAGGGCATCGAAGTGATCGTCTATGAACCTGTGTTGCAGGAGGACCAGTTCTTTGGTTCGGAGGTCACCCGCGATCTGGAGGCCTTCAAGGCGCGCGCGGATGTGATCGTGGCAAACCGCAATCACCCCGATTTGGCGGATGTCCCGGACAAGGTCTTTACCCGCGACCTTTTTGGCGCGGATTAACGGATGGGCGGCACTCCTCAACGCGCTTTGGAATGGTGGGCCGCAGCGGGGCGAGGATAGCAGCCGTTGCCCGCCTTCCGCGACCGGAAGGCGGGTCTCACCACCGCCTAATCCGCGGTTGCCGGGGCCATAGGCGCAAGGTCCAACCCGCCCACCTGCGCCAGATGCTCCAGCAGGGCGTCGACCCCTTGACCGGACTTCAATGCGCAAAAGACCGTCGGCAGGACTGGCCGCATCCGCGCGCTGTCACGCTGCATGACCTCAAGCGAGGCCCCGACATGGGGCGCGAGATCGGTCTTGTTGATCACCAGAATGTCGGACTTGGTAATCGCCGGACCGCCTTTGCGGGGGATTTCCTCACCCGCTGCCACGTCGATCACATAAAGCGTCACATCCGCCAATTCAGGGCTGAAAGTGGCCGACAGATTGTCGCCGCCGCTTTCGATCAAGACCACGTCCACCTCAGGGTGGCGCGCGACCATCTCTGCCACGGCGGCAAGGTTGATCGAGGCATCTTCGCGGATTGCCGTATGCGGGCAGCCGCCGGTCTCGACCCCGATGATCCGGTCTTGGGGCAACACCTGCATCCGCATCAGCGCTTCGGCATCCTCTTGGGTGTAGATGTCATTGGTGATCACGCCGATTGACAGCCGGTCACGCAGGGCGCGGCAAAGCGCTGCCGTCAGGGTGGTTTTGCCCGCGCCCACGGGGCCGCCGATGCCGACGCGCAAAGGGCCGTTGTTGCGTTTCATGTGCGGAAAATCCTCGAATACTGGGTTTCGTGTTTCATGGCGGCGATGTCACTTAAAAAGGCGGTGGAGGAGAGATCGTCGAGCGTGCCCGCCGCCGCCGCCCCGGCAACTTCGAGACAGACTGCCGCGAGCGCGCGGATGACGATCTGCCCCTCGGTCTGCCCCAAGGGAATAAGGCGCATGCCTGCGGTGGCAAGATTGGCGGCAAAGGCGTGCAAGAACATCTCTAGCGTTTGGCGCAGCGGCAGCGCTTGCAGACGCGCCGCGTGTCCTACGGCAACCGGATAGCAAAGCGGCGGCAGGTCGACCTGCCAGATCGCGGCACTTGCGCGGGCAAAGGCTTCGCCTTGCAGCACGGTCTCTTTCAACCGTTCGGCAGAGGCTGCAAAGGCGCGGGCCTGCGCGTCGATCTCTGCCGGGTCATCCGCGCGATAGGCCGCCGCGAGGAAAAGCGCATCGGCCTGTCCCGCGCCGTGCCGCAGCACGCTGGACAGCCAGTCGGCCAACGCATCTTGATCCGTCACCGCCCCGTCCTGCACCGCCCATTCCAGCCCGTGGCTATAGGCAAATGCCCCCACCGGATAGGAGGGGGAGAGCATCTGCACCAGCGTCAGAAGCGCGTCGGCCTGCAGGGTTTCAGCCATGCGCGTGGTCGTGGTGCTGGGCGGGGTCGTGATCATGCGCATGGTCGTGATCATGAACGGCGTGATGGACATTGCCGTGGTCGTGCCCATGGGTGCGCCCATGGCCATAGGCGCCGCCTTCGGGGCGAAAGGGGGCGGTGATCTCTCGCGTGGCGGCACCAATCTGGCCAAGCATCTTGGCGATCACATGGTCGCGCTGGATCACAAGCCGGTCGGCGTCGATCTGGCAGGGGGTATGTCGGTTGCCGATGTGCCACGCGATGCGCGGCAGGTCGGGGCCGGTCACTTCCAGCAGGTCTTCGTCGGCGGCCACCACCTCAACCACGCGCCCGTCGGCCAGAACAAAAGCGTCGCCGTGGTCAAGCGAGATGGTCTGCGCCAAATCGACCAGAAACGGCAGCCCGCCCGCCGTGGTCAGCACCTTGCGGCGCAGAAAACGCCCGTCATAGGTCAGTTCTACCCGGTCACTGGCATCGGACCACGCTTCGGCGCGGCGCATGTCTTGGCATAGGATGGGGGTCATTTCGGTCTCTTCAAAACAGGAAATAGCGCTGCGCCATGGGCAGCACAGAGGCAGGTTCACAGGTCAGCAACTCACCGTCGGCGCGGACTTCATAGGTTTCGGGGTTCACCTCGACCTTGGGCAGCGCATCGTTCAGCTTTAGATCGCGCTTGCCGATCTCGCGGGTGTTGCGCACGGCGAGGGTTTGTTTGGCAAGGCCAAGCCTGCCGCCCACGCCCGCCGCCTCTGCCGCTTCGCTGATAAAGACCACGGCAGAGTTTTCCACCGCGCGGCCATAGGCCCCGAACATGGGCCGCGAATAGACCGGCTGCGGGGTCGGGATAGAGGCGTTTGGGTCGCCCATTTGCGCGCAGACGATGCTGCCCCCCAAAAGCACCATCTCGGGCTTCACTCCGAAAAAGGCGGGGTTCCACAGCACCAGATCGGCGCGCTTGCCCTCTTCGATGCTGCCGATATGGGTCGAGATGCCATGCGCGATGGCGGGGTTAATGGTGTATTTCGCAATGTAGCGGCGGACGCGGAAGTTGTCGTTCTCGCCCGTCTCTTCGGCCAGCCGCCCGCGCTGCTTTTTCATCTTGTCGGCGGTCTGCCATGTGCGGATCAAGACTTCTCCGACCCGGCCCATGGCCTGACTGTCGCTGGCGATGATGGAAAAGGCCCCCATGTCATGCAGGATGTCTTCAGCGGCGATGGTCTCTCTCCGGATGCGGCTTTCGGCAAAGGCCACGTCCTCGGGGATGGATTTATCAAGGTGGTGACAGACCATGAGCATGTCGAGATGCTCTTCCAGTGTGTTGACCGTGAAGGGCCGCGTGGGGTTGGTCGAGGAGGGCAGCACATGCGCTTCGCCGCAGATCTTGATGATATCCGGCGCATGGCCCCCGCCTGCGCCTTCGGTGTGGAATGCGTGGATCGTGCGGCCTTTCATGGCCTTTACGGTATGTTCGACAAAGCCGCTTTCATTCAGCGTGTCGGTGTGGATCATCACCTGCACATCCATGGAGTCGGCGACGCTCAGGCAGCAGTCAATCGCGGCGGGGGTGGTGCCCCAATCCTCATGCAGTTTCAGCGCACAAGCGCCCGCGTTGATCTGTTCTTCAAGGGCTGCGGGCTGTGAGGCGTTGCCTTTCCCCGCGAAGGCGAGGTTCATCGGAAAGGCATCTGCCGCCTGCATCATGCGCCCGATATGCCAGCCGCCGGGCGTGCAGGTGGTGGCCAATGTGCCATGCGCGGGGCCGGTGCCGCCGCCGAGCATGGTGGTCAGCCCCGAATGCAGCGCGTCTTCGATCTGTTGCGGGCAGATGAAATGGATGTGGCTGTCAAACCCGCCTGCGGTCAGGATGCGCCCTTCGCCCGCGATCACCTCGGTGCCCGGTCCGATGATGACATCGACCCCCGGTTGCGTGTCAGGGTTGCCCGCCTTGCCGATCTTGGCGATGCGCCCGTCTTTCAGCCCCACATCGGCTTTGTAGATGCCGGTATGGTCGACGATCAGCGCATTGGTGATGACCGTGTCCACGGCCCCGCCTGCTCGGGTCACCTGCGACTGGCCCATGCCGTCGCGGATCACCTTGCCGCCGCCGAATTTGACCTCTTCGCCATAGGCGGGGGCGTTTTGACCGCTGTGTTCGGTGGTCAGGTCGCGCTCAACTTCGATGATGAGGTCCGTGTCAGCCAGCCGCACCCGGTCGCCCACCGTGGGGCCGAACATGGCGGCATAGTCACCGCGTTTGATCTGTGCAGGCATCAGAGGTCTCCCATCACCGCGCTGTTAAAGCCAAAGATCCGCCGCGCCCCGCGGATCGGGATCAGCGATACCTCACGGCGTTGGCCGGGCTCGAACCGCACAGCGGTCCCCGCCGCGATATCAAGCCGGTGCCCCCGTGCCGCCGCGCGGTCAAACTCAAGCGCGGGGTTGCTCTCGGCGAAATGGTAGTGGCTGCCCACCTGCACCGGGCGGTCACCGGTATTGGCCACCATGAGCGTGATCGCCTCGCTGTCGGCATTCAGGGTCAGCAGGCCCGCCGCCGGAAAGATCTCTCCGGGG
Source organism: Sulfitobacter sp. D7 (assembly GCF_003611275.1). Classification (NCBI taxonomy): domain Bacteria; kingdom Pseudomonadati; phylum Pseudomonadota; class Alphaproteobacteria; order Rhodobacterales; family Roseobacteraceae; genus Sulfitobacter; species Sulfitobacter sp. D7. Next base: position 152,045 of record NZ_CP020695.1, on the reverse strand, counting down.
ATCATGCTTTTGCTGTTTTCAGGTGGCGCATGGCAAGGATCAGGCCCGACAGCACAAAGGCCAGCCCGGCGACAATATAGACCGCCAGCGATCCGTCACTCTCTGCGCCATGGCCATGGGGGAGAGGCGCTGTATGGGCAAAGGCCGCCATGGCAAGCGACATGAGCGGCAGGGCAAGAAGGGGGGCAAAACGCGGCATGAAATGTCCTTATCTGATGGGGTTGTGCACGGTGACCAATTTGGTTCCGTCGGGGAAAGTGGCTTCGACTTGCACTTCGGGGATCATCTCGGCCACCCCCTCCATACAGTCGTCTCGGGTGATGACATGGGCACCGGCCTGCATCATATCGGCCACGCTGCGCCCGTCCCGCGCGCCTTCGACCACGGTGTCGGTGATCAGCGCGATGGCTTCGGGATGGTTCAGCTTGACCCCCCGCGCAAGGCGCTTGCGGGCGACCTCGGCGGCCATGGAGATCAGCAATTTGTCTTTTTCTCGCGGGGTCAGTTGCACGTCAGGTCATCCATGATCGGGGGAGGGTGTCACCGCTCAGTTCGCCCAAGATCGGGACGAGCGACTGGCGAAGGTCGAAACTGTCTGCCGCGAGGATCCGCGCGACCAGCAGGTCAGGGCCGATCAGACTGGCCCCGGCGCTGGCGGGCAATTGGCCGCGGAGCCGGGCAAGCCGCGCTTCGGCATCGGGCGCGACATAGATAATCGTGGCAAGGGCGCCCGCGCCCGCCGCGATATGAGAGGCCGCCAGATGGGCGGTGACATCGCCGCTAAGCGTCATCGCGTCGTGGAACAGCGGGCGTCCCGCGCGGCTGACCTCGATCCGGTCGCGGAAATGGGCCTGTCGAAGGGTTTCACCCATGGCGGCGCGGCCAAAGACCAGCGGCTCAACCAGCAGGAGGGAGGCATCTTGCGCCAGATCGACCGACAGCCGCCGCCGCAGCGCGCATCCGTCATAAAGGATCGTCTCTTGCGGCAGCCAATGCAGCGTCGCGCCGGAGTCTACGGCGAGGGTGTTGCGCAGGTTTGCCACTTGCCCCGGTTGCGCGCGATAGGCGCGTTCGGCGGCCTGCGTGGTGAGGCTGAGCGCGGCCTTGGCCTCTGCACGGGCGGTCAGGGTGAAGGCATCGCCGCCCGTGATGCCACCTGCGGAATTGATAATGATCGCTTGCAGCATCGCGGGGTCGGGGCGCGGAAACAGCAGCTTCATCGCGCCCGATTGCCGCAAATCCCCCAGCATCGAGCCACCCCGCGCGGCCTTGGCCGAGACCATCGCCGCACCGATCGCGCGCGGCTGCACGGGGGTCGCTTGGGGGCTGTTTATGCTGGTGTCGACGAGAATGAGAATGGCTCCGCCCGGAAAGGTATGATGATTTTTTAATCACCATAGAGACGGGGGAGAGTCATCGCCGAGGCGGTGCAGGGTCGCCAGCGCGCTGCATTTGCCCAAATAAAGGGCGGAAATTCGCGGATGTGTCGTAATCTTGGGCGGTCCAAGAATGGCGCGGCGGCCCCGCGTTGAGGGCCGCCGCTGTCGTCAAATCCCGATCAAGGGCGCAGCATGACCTTGCCGCCACGCCCGGTGGTCAGTGCGGCCTTCATCGCCTCGGTCACATCGGCCAGCGGGTAGGTGCCGCCTGTGTCGAGGGGGAGCTGCCCCTTCGCGGCGAGTTGCACCAGCTCACCAATCAGACGGCCCCGCGTCTCAGCCGCCATGTCACCACTGACGCGCGAACCCCAGAAGCCTTTGACGGTGATGTGCTTCATGATCAATTCGCCCGAGGACATGGAAAGCGGTTGGCCCGTCGCCGTGCCGAAAACGATCAATTCCCCATCCTTGCCCAGAAGCTCGACCAATTGACCGCCCAACTCACCGCCGACCGAGTCGATGGCCGAAACCGCGCCGTCTTTGCCGATCAACTCGCGCGCCTTGCTCTGCCAATCCGCATCTTCGGTGGAAAGCACGTTCTCCGCGCCGGTGTCGCGCATTTCTTCGGCGGCACCTTCGCGGCGGACGAGGTTCAGCAGCTTGATCCCGCGTGCCTTGGCCAGACCGACCATGATCTTGCCCACCGCGCCGTTGGCGGCGGTTTGGATCAACCATTCGCCTTCGCCGACCTTCAGGGTCTCCAGCAGGGACAGGGCGCTGAACGGCATGGCGATCAACTGCGCACCGGCCTCGTCCGAGATCGCCTCGGGCAGGGGCAGCAGGCCGGCAGCGGGGGCGGTGAAATACTCAGCCCATGCGCCGTGGAACCCGGCCGCCGTGACCCGTTTGCCGATCAGCGCTTCGTCAACGCCTTCGCCCACGGCCTCGACGATGCCAAGCGCTTCAGAGCCGCCGATGGCACCGGGCAGTTCGGGCTTGTAGCCATAGTTGCCGCGCACGGTCCAAAGGTCGTGGTTGTGAATGGGCGACAGCACCATGCGGACCAGCGCTTCGCCACCGGCGGGTGCGGGTTTGTCGGTTTCGCGGGTGGTCAGAACCTCGGCGGGCTCGCCGAATGTGTCGTGGATGGCAGCGAACATGCTGTTTCCTTTCAGGTTGGGAATTGGCCCCCAGTGGGGGAGAGTTGGGCAGAGGTTTCAGCGCGGGCCATGCGCAGGGCTGCATCGCTGCGCGCCAGTTTGGCCAGCACCGCCGCGCCGAGCCATTTGGCATAGAGCATGCGGGCGGTGGTTTCGGGGTCAGACAACGCACGAACGGTCCCATCCTCTGCGCCTTGGCGCAGCAATTGGGCAATCCGGGCGACCAATGCGTCGACACCCTGGTCCAGCGTCTCGCGCATGGAATCCGACAGGTCAGCCACTTCGGAGCCAAGTTTCACCACCAAACAAGCGCTGGCGATCCCCGGACCACTGGATTGGCTGAGCCATGCATCCCAAAAACTGTCGAGCTTGTGGCCCGCCGTTCCCGGGGCTGCAATCAGCGCATCGACGCGGTCGAGATAGGCCTCGATGTAATCGGCCAGCATCGCGGTGCCAAAAGCCTCTTTCGACGCGAAGTAATAGTAGAACGAGCCTTTGGGCACGCCGCTTTCGCTCAGGATCCGCGACAGGCCAACGCCAGAGAACCCGTGCCGCAGCACGAGGCTACGTCCGGTGTCCAAGATGCGTTGCCGCGTCTGATCTGATTTCTTTGCCTCTGTCATGAGTGGCATCTATGAAATAATAGACCGGTCGTCTAGTGCGCTCGCGTGAATGTGAGGCACGGACCCCGTGATGATTGGAAAGCGGTGAAAAAACCTATCCCTGCGCGATCTTATATATTAGATTCTCAGTAACGGCCCGACGCGCAACGATAAGGAATGGGATAGTAGAATGAACCAAAAGATTGCTCTGATCACAGGGGCCGGGAGCGGCGTCGGCCTCGCCTGCGCGCAGCGGTTGGCGAAAGACGGTTTCACTCTCGTTCTCACCGGGCGGCAGCAGGATAAGATCGACGCTGCCTGTGCTACGCTTGACGGGCAGGGGCATATCGCCGTGGCTGCGGACGTGGGGGTTGAGGCCGATGTCGACGCGCTTTTCGACAGAGTGGAGGCGACCTTCGGGCGGCTGGACCTGCTGTTCAACAATGCCGGGCGCAATGGTCCGGCGGTTGAGGTGGATGCGCTCAGCGTGGCGGAGTGGAATGACATCGTCGCGACCAATCTGACCGGGTCATTCCTCTGCGCCCGCGCGGCCTTCGCCTTGATGAAACGCCAAAGCCCAAAGGGCGGGCGGATCATCAACAACGGCTCGATCAGCGCCCATGTGCCGCGCCCGCTCTCGGTGCCATATACGGCGACGAAACACGCGATCACCGGGCTCACCCGCGCGCTGTCGCTCGATGGGCGCGCGCATGACATCGCGTGCGGGCAGATCGACATCGGCAATGCGGCCAGCGAGATGACGGAGCGGATGGCAGACGGCATCCTGCAACCCAACGGCAGCCGCATGTCCGAGCCGCGCATGGATGTGAACGACGTGGCCGAAACGCTGTCATACATGGCGAAGCTGTCGCTCGACTCCAACGCCATGTTTGTCACCGTGATGGCCACCAAGATGCCATTTGTCGGGCGCGGCTAAGCCGTCAAAGCACCTTGCCCGGGTTCATCAATTGGCCCGGGTCGAGCACGGCTTTGATCTGCTCCATCAACTCCAGCGCGACCGGGTCTTTATAGCGGCGCAGTTCGGCCCGTTTGAACGTGCCAATGCCATGTTCCGCCGAGAATGAGCCGCCCATCTGGTGCACGATATCATGCACGATGCGGTTGAACGTGCTGTATTCTGCAAGGAAATCGGCATCGGCCATATCGACGGGGCGCGACAGGTTGAAATGCAGGTTGCCGTCGCCGAAATGGCCAAAGGGGCAGGGGCGCAGTCCGGGCATATGTTCCATGCATGCTTGCGTCGCCTCGCGGATGAAATCAGCCACGCGCGAGACCGGCACGGATACGTCATGCTTAATCGACGCGCCCTCAGGCTTTTGCGCTTCTGAGAGGTTTTCCCGCAGCGCCCAAAGCGCGTCCTTCTGCGCTTCCGATGCGCCGATCACGGCGTCGATGATTTCTTCCGCCTCAAACGCTGCTTCCAACGCCGCCTCCAGCCGGGCATCAAGGTCGGCCTGCGCGCCATTGCCGGTGAGTTCGATCAGGCAATAGGCCGGATGGGTCTCTGCCATCGGGTCGCTACAGCCGGGCGCGTGGTCGATCACCATTTGCAGGCCAAGCCGGTCGATATATTCAAAAGTCGAGAGCGTGTCCGCCGTTTGGCCACGCATCCGGGCATAGAGCGCGAGCGCGGGGTCGGGGCCGGTGCAGGCCACCAGCGCCGTGGCGCGGGCGGTGGGCTTGGGGAAAAGCTTGATCACCGCTGCCGTGATGATGCCAAGCGTTCCTTCGGCCCCGATAAAGAGGTGTTTGAGGTCAAAGCCAGTGTTGTTTTTCCGCAGCCCGCCCAGATCATTCAGCACCCGGCCATCGGGCAGAACCGCTTCGATCCCCAGCACCAGATCGCGGGTATTGCCATAGCGCAGCACCGCCGTGCCGCCCGCGTTGGTCGAAAGATTGCCGCCGATCTGGCAGGACCCTTCGGAGGCGAGCGACAGCGGGAAGAGCGCATCAACCTCATCCGCAGCCGCTTGGATATTGGCGAGGATACAGCCCGCCTCAACCGTCATGGTTGCGTTGGTCGGATCGACCCCCCGAATGCGGTTCAACCGGTCAGTCGTGAGGATGATCCCGCCGTCCGGCACGCCGCCCCCAGCCAGACCGGTGTTGCCGCCCTGTGGGGTTACCGGTACCTGTGCGGCATGGCACAGACGCATGCAGGCGGCGACTTCCTCGGTGGAGCCGGGGCGGATGAGGGCCAGCGCCGTGCCGCGCCGCAGCCCGCGATCTTCGATCAGCCGCGCGTCGAAATCCTTGGCGTCGGTCACGACATGGGCGGCACCGATGGCTTGGCGCAGATCATCGAGCAGAGCGCTATGGTTTTGCCCGTCCGTTTCGGGCGCGCGGCGCGGCGCGGTCAGAGTGGTCATCTGGGTCATCCTTTAGCGCTGGTCGGCGTCGACTTTTTTCTGGGCCGCCGCGCGCAGCTTGCTGATCGTGGTGCGGGTCGAGATCTGCTCGGGGTCGGTTACAAGCTCGATCAGGGCCGGGCGGCCACTTTCGCGGGCGCGGATGAAGGCGGCGGCGAAATCCTCGGTCTTGGTAACCCGTTCCGCATGAGCGCCCAGCCCCTCGGCCATCTTGACGAAATCTTGGTTCTGCAAAGTGGTGCCCGAGATGCGCTCGGGGTGGTCGCGTTCTTGGTGCATGCGGATCGTGCCATAGATGCCGTTGTTGAACAGCAGCACGATGGGCCGCCCGCCATATTGCGCGGCGGTGGCAAGTTCATTGCCGCTCATCATAAAGCCGCCATCGCCGACGAAGGAGAGCGTCAGGCGCTCCGGCTCGGCAATCGAGGCCGCGACGGCGGCGGGCACGGAATAGCCCATCGCACCACAGGTCGAGCCGACAATCCGGCCCGGACGGCCAAAGCGCAGGAACCGTTGCGCCCAGCCGGTGTGGTTGCCCGCGTCGAGCGTGACCACCACATCATCGGGCAGCTCGTCGCGCAGCTGCGCAAGTGCCACCCCCATGTCGAGATCCCAGTCGCCGCCATTGGGCGCTTCGGTATCGGTGAGGTAATCGGCGTGGAGTTTCTCGCACCATGCGTCCCATGCCTCAGCGCGGCCCAGATCGACACCGTCCAAGGCGGCAGCGACAGAAACGGGTGCTGCAGCGATGCCCAGATCTGGCGAATAGACGCGCCCGATCTCATCCGCGTCGGGGTAGAGATGCACCAGCCGCGTCTCGGGGTTGGGCGATTGCATGGTGGTGTAGGTCTTGGTCGTCATCTCCCCCAAACGCGCGCCGATCACCACGAGCAGATCCGCATCGCGTTGATGCGCATAGAGGCTGGGCGCGGTAGAGGTGCCGAAATCCCCGGCATAGACCGGCGAGAGGTTGTTCACGATGTCTTGCCGCCGGAAGGACGTGGTGACGGGGATCTTGTTGGCCTCGGCAAAGCGGGTGATGGCCGCCGCACTCTCATCCGACCAGCCAGAGCCGCCGAGCAGCAGCAGGGGCCGTTCGGCCTGCGCGATCTCGGTCTTGAGCATGTCGAGATTGTCAGGCGACAGCCCAGCATGGGTCGCCGTATAGGGCCGCGCGTCGGCGACGGAGACCACCTCGGTCAGCATGTCTTCGGGCAGGGAGATCACCACCGGACCGGGGCGGCCCGAGGTCGCCACGCGGAAGGCGCGGGCCATATATTCCGGCACCCGCGCCGGGTCGTCGATCTGGGTGGCCCATTTGGCGATGGGGCCAAACATGGCGCGGTAGTCGACTTCTTGAAACGCCTCACGGTCGGTCGTGTCGCGGGCGATCTGCCCCACCAGGAGGATCATCGGCGTGCTGTCTTGTTGCGCGATATGAACGCCGATGGCCGCGTGGCAGGCGCCGGGGCCGCGGGTGACCATGCAGATGCCGGGGGTGCCGGTCAGCTTGCCATAGGTCTCGGCCATATTGGCGGCCCCGGCTTCGTGCCGCGCGTTGATGAGGGTGAAACGGTCCTGCACATCATGCAGCGCATCGAGCACCTCAAGATAGCTTTCGCCGGGCACGCAGTAGGCGGTGTCGGCACCGTGGATCAGCAGTTGATCCACAAGGACCTGTCCGCCGGTCCGGGCCTTGAGGGAAGTTTTTTGCAGCATGGAGAAGGCTCCGTTTCGTTCGTTCTAAGATTTAAGTATGTGTGGCGGCTTGGCTTTTCGGGTTGGGGTTCCTGGCCTTTTGGAAGGCCAGGATAACGCCCGCGATGACCAACCCCGAGGCGGTGAGCCGCAGATCGGGGTAGATCAGCAGCAAGGACGCCCCGAACAGCACCACCGACAGCACATTGGACAGTCTGCCGAAGTAGTAGCGCTGCAAGGCGGCGGCCAGCAGGATGACGCCAATGGTGGCCTGCAACAGGACCAGCGTGATCTGGGTGACCGAACCCTGCATCAGGATCGCCGGTTCATAGACGAACATGAAGGGCACGATAAAGCCGGTGGCACCGAGTTTCACCGCAGCCCAACTCGCCTCGACGATCTTGGCGTGCGATAGGGTGTTGGCTGCATAGACCGCCATGGCGACGGGGGGTGTGATGGCCGACAGGATGGCGAAGTAGAACACAAAGAGGTGCGCCGCTTCGACCTGTACGCCCAGCTTCACCAGCGCCGGAACCAGCAGGGCGACCTGCACGATATAGGCGGGTGTTGTCGGCATTCCCATACCAAGAATGATACCCGCAATCATCGACAGGAACAGCGCGATGACCAGCGTGTCTTGGGCCGCTTCGATCACGAAGTTCGAGAAGGTGAGGCCAAGACCGGTGATGTCGATCACGCCCACAACGATGCCCGCACAGGCACAGGCCGCAGCAATCGCCAACACGTTGCGCGCGCCGCCCTCAAGCGCTTCGAGGATGTTGTCGATGGTGACGTAATGCCGTGTCGTCTTGCGCAGGGCCGCGACCGGCACGACCGAGATGATACCGCAAAGTGCTGCATAGGGAGCAGAGTAGCCCATCATCAGCACGCCCACGATAATCGCCAACGGCAAGAACAGGTGGCCGCGTTCAAGCAGCACGATCTTCAGCGGCACTTGATCCTCTTTCGGGACTGAGCCGATGCCCTTGCGCTTGGCCTCAAAATGGACCGCCGCGAAGAGCGCGACATAGAACAGAACCGCGGGGGCCAGCGCATATTTCGCGACCGTCAGGTATCCCACGCCGAGATATTCCGCCATGACAAAGGCCGCAGCCCCCATCACGGGGGGCATGATCTGCCCGCCCGTCGACGCCACGGCCTCAACCGCGCCCGCGAAGGCGGGTTTGAACCCCATGCGTTTCATCAGCGGAATAGAGAAGGTGCCGGTCGTCATCACATTGGCCACGGCAGAGCCAGAGACCGAGCCGAAGAGGCCGGAGGTCACACAGGCCACCTTGGCCGGGCCGCCGACCTGACGCCCCGTAAGCGCCACCGCAAAATCCATAAAGAGCTGTCCGACGCCCATCCGCTCGACCAACGAGCCGAAGAGAATGAAGAGCACCATATAGGTTGCCGAGACCGCGATCGGGATGCCGAAGATGCCTTCGGGTGTCATGAACAATTGCTCAAGGATCACCGACGGCAGGGTGGAGGTGAAAGCCAGACCGTAGCCGAGAAACAGCAGGGCGGTAATCGGCAGCATCGGCCCGAGCATCCGTCGAGTTGCCTCAAGCAGCAGAACCACAAGAGTGATCCCCACCACGATATCCATCGGCATCAGAGGGTCGACGTAGAGAAACCGCTGCGTGATGTAATTAAGGTTAAAGGAAGGATAGAGTGCGGCCCCCGCCGCGATAAGCCCGATGACCACATCATACCAACTGGGCACATCATTGCGCAGACCCTTGCGGTTCACCGTCAAGAAAATCAGCAGCAGCGCCAGGGCGACGTGCACGCCGCGCATAATATAGGGGTTAGGCGGGCCAACGAAGGCGACGTAGAGATGCCAAGCAGCCATGCCGATCAGGATCAGCCTTGCTATACGGGTAATCAGGGGCATCTTGTCCAGAAAGATCGACAGTTGCATGGGGGTTCTCGCGTCTAGAGTGGAAGGCGGCCCTTATGCGTCATCGCGCGGAATGCGCGGGGCAGGGCCTTTAGGGGTGTAGGTCGGACGGAGCATGGCCCCGGCCGACCCGTTTCTCGTCAGGGGTGGATTACATCCCCGAGACGCCACGCTCTGCGTAGAACTCTTTCGCGGCGGGGTGGAAGGGCACGCCGATGTCGGTGGCCATTTCCTCAACCGTCAGGTCAGCCATGGATTTGCTGATCGCGGCAAAGCTGTCGTTGTTGTCAGCAATCGCGCCGAGCACCGATTTGATGATCTCACCGTCATAGTCGCAGGGCGCGACCATATGGGTGTCGTAGCTGATCGCATGCACGGTCTCATCGAAACCGGGATAGGCGCCCGCTTTGACTTCGCGACGCTGGAAGGCGGCGTTCTTGTCTTTGAAATAGGCAAAGGTCTCTTCGTCCACGTCGATCAGACGGATTTTGCGCGAGGATGCCAGATCCATGACCGAACCGGTCGGCAGCGACGAGCCAAGGGTGAAGAAATCGGCCTGACCGTCTTTCATCTGCGAAGCAGAGTCGGAATAGGACGTGTTGGCCACGCTATCGAGATCATCGAACGTCATGTCAGCGGTCGATAAAAGCTCGCGCGTCAGGAATTCGCCGGTGTTGCCAAGCTGCTGCGTGGTCAGGCGTTTGCCCTTCATGTCGGCGATGGTCTTGATGCCGGAATCCTCAAGCGCGACGATCTGGAAATACTGCGGATAGAGAATGCCAAGGTTGCAGACATTGGTGGTCGCCTTGCGGAAAGGCTCTTTGCCCGACAGGCTGTCCACGGTCGAGATCGAGTTGGCGAATGCGATGCCAAAGCGGCCCGCGTCCACGCCGACCACGTTGGACACGCCCGCGCCCGGCGTGACGGTGATGTCCATGCCTGGGTTCTCACGCTCAACAATCGCCTTGATCGCGCCGCCCACGGGATACCACGACCCGCCCTGCTGGCCGGTGGCCATGACAAAGCTCTGCGCATGTGCGGCGACGCCGGCGACGGTGAAAAGGATGGTGGCCGCGGCTGTGCGGCGCAGTGATTTCAACATTGGTGACATAGAAACTCCTCCCGAGTTTTAACTGTGTATCGGCAGTAACTGGATGGGTTCCGGGCTCCCCCCTGACATCCTCTTGCCGTAGGACCGCAGACTGCGGGGGAATCGTCAGCCTGTCAATTAAAAATACAAATTTAGGGGGATTTCCTCTTACTTGTAATGTTGTATTCTGCTTGTAATGCAGCGAATGGCCCTAGTTACTGATTATTGACAGCTTGTCATACAGGTGCTCCAATCGGCGAAAGGATGTTGTTATCATGACTGGAAATCTTCAGGCGACTGCGCTCCTCGTCGATGGCGCGACGCTCAGCGATCAAGTGACGGAAGTCCTGCGCCATAATGTCGTGAATGGCATCTGGGGCGTGGGGGATGTGCTGCCGTCGGAAACCACCTTGGCCAGCGATTTCGATGTCAGCCGCACCGTGATCCGGGAGGCTGTCTCGCGGCTCAAGGCGGAAGGCATGCTTTCCAGCCGGCAGGGGCGTGGGGCATTTGTGGCCAGTGATCGGCCCCGGCAGGGCTTTGCGATTCCTGAGCGGGATATGGAAAGCCAGCGCAAGCTTGAGCAGATCCTAGAGTTGCGCATGGGGCTTGAGATCGAAGCCGCCGCCATCGCTGCCGCCCGTGCAACGCCCGAAGCCTGCCAGGAGATCCAGCGCGCCGCCGCCGCCTATGACCAAAGCAACAAAATCGGCGGCCCCGCGGTTGCGAGTGGGGTCAGCGCCGACCTCGCCTTTCACCGCGCGGTTTGTGAGGCGACCGGGAACAGCTATTATCTCAGCCTTTTCAACTACCTTGTCGCCAGCCTGCGCGAGACGATGCTGGCCGGGCGTTTGCAAGCATTGAAACGCGGCGGCGAAAGCCGGGACGCCATTCAGGAACACTATGACATTGCGGCCTCTATTGCTCAGGGCGATGCCGAACGGGCGCGCCAGCGGATGCGCGACCACCTTCAAATGTCGAGCGGGCGTCTCTTGGCGCAGCTCAAGACAGAGGATGGGTTGGGCGAGTGACGGTTCCTGCCGCGCTCCAAGCCGCCCTCGCGCGGCCCGCATCGTTGACCATCGCGCTTAGCGGGGGGATCGATAGCCTCACCCTCTCTGCCGCCGCGGCCAAGGTGCGGGGGACGGAGGGGGTTACGCTTTGCCACGCGGTTTCGGCTGCGGTCCCTTCGGCGGCGACCGCCCGGGTGAAAGACTTTGCAGCCGCTTGGGGCCTGCCGCTGAAACTGGTAGATGCGGGCGAATTCGCCGATCCGTCCTACCGCGCCAACCCGGTGAACCGCTGCTATTTCTGCAAGTCGAACCTCTATGGCACATTGGCGCGGATGGGGCCGTTGGTGGCGGCGGGCACCAATACCGACGATCTGTCAGACTACCGCCCCGGTTTGCAGGCTGCGGCGGAGCATAGCGTGCTGCACCCGTTCGTCGATGCGCAGATGTCAAAAGCCGATGTGCGGGCCTTGGCGCGGGCGCTTGGGCTGGGGGAACTGGCCGAACTGCCCGCGGCCCCTTGTTTGGCCAGCCGGATTGAGACCGGCCTGCGGGTGGAGCCTGCGGATCTGGCGGTGATCGATCGCGTCGAAACCCTGCTGCGTGCGGCGTTGGGCAATGTCACCCTGCGCTGCAGACGCTTGCGCGGGGGGTGGGTGGTTGAGCTTGATCCGCCTATTTACGAAGGTCTTTCCGCCCAAAAGCGCGCGGCGATTCTGACGCAGGTCCGGCGGGCCACGGACGACGGGCGCGCGGTGGATCTGCGGGCCTATTCAAGAGGAAGTGCATTTGTCCATCAATGAGAAAGGCCCCGACGGGCATCCGGACGTGACCTTTGACCGGGGGCGCGGGGGGCGCATCGGCATCGAAGAAGCCGTGCTTTGCGAGCATAAATCAGTGCCGCAAATCGCCGCGATCATCGGTGACGCGGCGACGGAGGGGCGCAGGCTTCTCTTGACCAGGCTGACGGCAGAGCAGTTCGGCGACCTGCCAGAAAATATGCGTCAGTTGGTTGATTACTGCGCCGCCTCTCGCACCGCCATTCTCGGAGAGGTTGGCCCGTTGGCCAGCACCCCACGCATCGGTTTGGTCAGCGCGGGGACGTCAGACTATGCCCCGATGGAAGAGGCGAAGCGTACGTTGGCTTACGGTGGAATGGACGCGACCGAAGTGTCAGACGTGGGCGTGGCCGGGCTTTGGCGTCTGCTCACGCGGGAGGAGTTGTTGCGCGAAATGGATGTGGTGATCGTCTTCGCCGGGATGGACGCGGCCCTGCCGTCGGTCGTGGCCGGGCTGGTGCCGGGGGTGGTCATTGGTGTGCCGACCTCCGTGGGCTATGGTGTGGCCCGCGGCGGGAGGGTCGCGCTCGATTCGATACTTGCCAGCTGCGCGCCGGGGGTGACGGTGGTGAATATCGACAACGGCTATGGGGCTGCGACTTCGGCCTTGCGGCTGGCCAATATGATGCGCCGCGCCGCGGCGGGAGGGTAGCCGGTGACAACACCGAAACTGAAGATCAAGAAACGGCAGACACTGGCCGATCAGCTTTACGGGCAGGTGCTTGAGCAGATCGTGTCGAACAAACTGGTGCAGGGCGAAAAGCTGCCTTCGGAAAACCAGATCGCCACAGCCTTTGGCGTGTCCCGCCCCGTGGTGCGCGAAGCGCTGCGTAAATTGCAAGAGGACGGGCTGGTCGAGGCGCGGCGCGGCGTGGGTACTTTTGTGCGGCGGCGGCCTTCGGAAAAGCTGATCGAATACGCCACGGCGGGGTCGGTTGCCGGGCTGATGCGCGCGATGGAGGCGCGGATCACGATTGAAAAAGCCACCGCGCATATGGCCGCGCAACGGGCCAGCCCCAAGGATATCGCCCGGATCGAGGCCGCGCTGCAGACGCTTGAGGCGTCGATGCAGGCGCGCAACCCTTCCTTCGATGCCGATTACCAATTCCACCGCGCCATCGCGGCGGCCTCGGGCAATGAGGTTTTCCTTCAGATGCTCGACTGCGCGCGCGAGTCGATCGAACAGGGGATCGACGTGGCGCAAAAACTGACCCGCCAAGGCTCGCAAGCGCGGATCGACGTGGTGATCAATGAGCACCGCCAAATCCTTGAAGCGATCCGTGCGGGCGACAGCGAAGTTGCGGGCGTATCGATGGCCTATCACCTGTTGCAGGCGCGGGCCCGGATCACCGACCACGCCGGTATCGCATGACGCCAACACCCCGAAAGGCCCCTTTATGATCTACGACCACCGCACCTATTGCTGCCGCCCCGGCACGATCAAGAAACACCTCGCCCTCTATGCGGAGTTCGGCTTTCCCGCCCAAAAGCGTACTCTTGGCGAGCCAGTGATCTATGCTCAGGTCGAGACGGGGGATGTGAACTCCTTCGTGCATATCTGGGCCTATGAGAATGCCGCCGACCGCGCAGCACGCCGCGCGCAGATGGCGGCGGATACTGAGTGGCAGGCTTATCTGAAGAAGAGCGCAGAGGCGGGATATCTCGTGAGCCAGACCAATAAGATCCTCATGCCCGTACCGCTCGAAGGTTAAGCGGTACGCCTCCGGCTTGAGGGTTCAGGCCGGAGGCATGGTTTAGGTGACGATACAGCTTTCGTCGATCCCGCGCCCTTCGTGAAAGGCGCGGATGTTGCTGGTCCAATGGCCGACCATACGTTTGAGGTTATCCTCACTGTGGCCGCCGATGTGGGGCAGGGGCAGGACGTTATCGAGCCGCAGAAGTGGGTTGTCCGGCTCGACAGGCTCTTCGGTAAACACATCCAAGGCCGCGCCCGCGATGCGTTTATGGGTGAGCGTGTCGATCAGAGCCGCCTCATCAATCAGCCCTCCGCGTCCGGTGTTGACCAGCAGGGCGTCGGATTTCATCTGCGCCAGTTCCGGCGTGCCGATGGTGTGGTGCGACGCCTCCGTCAGCGGCATGTGCAGGCTGACGATATCGCAGGTCTCAAGAATTTCGTCGCGCTCGGCATAGCGCGCGCTGGTGCCTTCAGCCTCCCCTGAGCGGCGGTAGTAGAGCACCTCGCAGTCAAAGCCCGTCAGCCGTTTCGCCACGAGTTGCCCGATGGCACCAAAACCGATCAGCCCGACCTTTTGACTGCTGAGGTCCCGCGCGCCGGGGACGATCTCTGGCACGATCCACTTGCCCGCGCGGGTGTTGTTATAGTGCAGCGGAATGCGGCGCAGGGCGGCGATCATCATGCCGATGGTGAGATCCGCAATGGTGGGGGCGTTAACGCCGGGGCTGCGCGCCACGGTCACGCCCATTTCTTTCGCCAGATCCACCGGGATCTTGTCATAGCCGGTGCCCCATTGATGCACGAGGCGCACGCTATCGGCCCCCCGCAGCACCGGCGCCGGAAGGCCGCGCCCGCGCGGAACGATATAGGCGGCACCTTTCACCGCCTTGGCGAAATCCTCTTCGGAATAGGACGCCGCAAAGCGCAGGTCGAGCCCTTCGGCATAGCCGCGCACTTTATTCTGCATATCCTCCGGCATCGCGTCGAGCACGGCGACGGGGCCGATCAGATCGCCGCTCATGTCGATGCCCCGCGCAGATCTTCGGGCAGCAAGGCCTCGGGCAGGTTCTGGTAGGAGACAGGTCGCAGGAAGCGGCGGATCGCCATGGTGCCGACGGAGGTCGCGCCGAAGTTGGTGGAGGCCGGGTAGGGGCCGCCGTGCACCATGGCATCGCAAACCTCGACCCCGGTGGGGAAGCCGTTCACCAGCACCCGGCCCGCTTTCCGTTCAAGGATCGGCATCAGCGCCTTGGCGGCTTCGGTGTCGCCCTCGTCCATCTGGAGTGTCGCGGTTAGCTGGCCTTCGAACCCTTTGGCAAGCTCTTGCATCTCATCGCCCGACGAGACCCGCAGCACCAGACCCAAGGGGCCAAAGACCTCTTCGCCAAGTGCGTGGTCTTGTAGGTAGGTATCGGCATCGGTTTCAAAGAGGTTCGGCTGGGCGCTGCGCCCCTCGCTGTCATTGCTCACCAGCGCGCGTACCGCGTTGCGCCCGGTGAAACGTTCCTTACCGTCGCGGTAGGCTTTGGCGATGCCGTCGGTCAGCATGACCTGCGGGCCGACCTGCTCAAGCGCCTCTTTCGCGGCTGCGACAAAGGCATCGCCCTCGGCCCCCTTGGCCACGACCGCGATGCCGGGGTTGGTGCAGAACTGCCCCGCGCCCATGGTCAGCGACCCGGCCCAGCCAGCGCCGATTTCCGCGCCGCGGTTTCGAGTGGCCTCGGCCAGAACGAACATCGGATTGACCGAGCCCAACTCGCCGAAGAACGGGATCGGCTCGGGCCGTTGCGCGCAGAGGTCAAACAGCGCGCGGCCTCCACCGAGGGAGCCGGTGAAGCCAACGGCTTTGATCAGCGGATGCTGCACCAGCGTCTGGCCCACTTCACGGCTGTTGGCATGGATGAGGGAGAAGACACCGGGATGAATGTCGCATTTCTTGATCGCGGCATGGATCGCTTCGGCCACAATCTCCCCCGTGCCGGGATGGGCGGAATGGCCTTTCACGATGACCGGGCAGCCCGCCGCCAGCGCCGCGGCGGTGTCACCGCCTGCGGTGGAGAATGCCAGCGGAAAATTCGACGCGCCGAATATCGCAACCGGGCCGATGGGGCGCTGGATCATGCGGATGTCGGGGCGGGGCATGGGTTGGCGCTCGGGCAGGGCACCGTCGACACGACGGTCCAGATGGGCGCCTTTGCGGATGTGATCGGCAAAGAGGCGAAGCTGCCCCATGGTCCGTCCGCGCTCGCCCTGAAGGCGGGCAGTCGGCAGGCCAGATTCGCGCGCGCCAACTTCTGTGATGATATCCGCGCGGGCCTCCATCTCGTCTGCGATGGCGTCAAGGAAATCGGCGCGGCTCTCGCGGCTTGAATAGGCGTAGGACCAAAAGGCGTCCTCGGCGGCTTCGCAAGCGCGGTCCACATGGGCCGGGGTGCCGCTTTGGAATTGGTCGCTTTCGCCGGTGGCGGGGGAATTGGCGAAGGTTTCTCCGCCGCCGATCCATTCGCCTGCGATCAAGTGCTTGCCGTGGGGGTGAAATGTCTTGCTGTCAGCGCTCATGATCAATCCTTGTCGGTTTGCTGTGTCAAAGTGGGGGAGGGCTGCGCCATGGTTTGCACCAGCGCGTCCATCTGCCGCGTGAGCAGCCAAGCGTCGCCCGCGATGGCGACGAATTCGATACCGTTGTCAAAGTAGCGGCGCGCCAGATCGGCGCCGTAGCCAAGGATGCCCGCAGGCAGCCCGGCGGCGTGAATGGCGTCGACCGCTTCGCGGATCTTGTCTTGGACATCGGGGTGCATGGGGTTGCCGGTATGGCCCATCGCCGACGACAAATCGCCCGGCCCGATAAAGATCGCGTCCACGCCGGCCACGGCGGCGATGGCGGGAATTTGGTCGACCGCTTCGGGGGTCTCGACCTGCACGATGACGCATTGCGCGTCTGTATATGTGGTCAGGTAATCCGTCTGCCGCGCGTAGTTATTGGCGCGAATCGTAGCCGAGATGCCGCGCAGCCCTTCGGGAGGGTAGCGGGTCCATGACACGGCGCGGCGGGCGTCTTCGGCGTTTTGGATCATCGGGAACATCAGATTTTGCACGCCGATATCCAGCAGCCGCTTGGTCATCGTCTGGTCGGATGAGGGCATCCGCACCACCATCTGCGCATTGGGATTGGCGCTGCCTGCGGCGCGCAGATGATCGGTGATCTGGCTTAGGTCATTCGGCGCATGTTCCATGTCTAGCAACAACCAATCGATCCCGCTGCCCGCGGCGATCTCCGTCACCGTAGGTGAGCAGAGCGAGAGCCAGAAACCCGACAAGCGGCTGCCTTGGCGAAGCGATTGCTTGAGTGTTTTTCCCGACATTTTCGCGACGCGCCCCTCAAATGGTATCGACAATTGGGGTGATACGGTAATATATCAGTTCGAGCAAGATGTGTTTTCCACCCGTTTTGCGATGATGTTTTAGCTGGCGAGGATTCCATGACCGAGACCAAGAAAACCGCCGATCAGCTGCGCAGCGCGCGCTGGTTTGCCCCCGACGATCTGCGCAGTTTTGGGCATCGGTCGCGCATGATGCAGATGGGTCTGGGCCCCGAGGATTGGGAAGGCCGCCCGGTGATCGGCATCCTGAACACTTGGTCCGAGATGAACCCCTGCCACCTCCATTTCCGCGACCGCGCGGAGGACGTGAAAAAGGGAATCGCGCAGGCCGGCGGGCTGGGGTTGGAGATCCCTACGATTTCCATCGACGAGAGTTTCACCAAGCCGACTTCGATGCTCTACCGCAATATGATCGCGATGGAGACCGAAGAGACGATCCGCTCGCATCCGCTCGACGGGGTGGTGCTGATGGGCGGCTGTGACAAATCCACGCCGGGTCTGACCATGGGCGCGATCAGCGCAGGCGTGCCGTTCATCTTCTTGCCCGCAGGCCCGATGCTGCGCGGCAATTACGCGGGGCGGGCCCTTGGCTCAGGCTCGGATGCGTGGAAGTTCTGGGACGAGCGCCGCGCGGGCACGATCTCGGCCGAGGAATGGGTCGGCGTAGAAGGCGGCATCGCGCGGTCTTATGGGCATTGCATGACCATGGGCACCGCTTCGACCATGACCGCGATTGCCGAGGCGATGGGGCTGACCCTGCCGGGGGCCACCTCGATCCCCGCTGCGGATGCGGGCCACAAACGGATGAGCGCCTCTTGCGGGCGGCGGATCGTCGATATGGTTTGGGAAGACCTGACGCCGGACAAGATCATCACCCCCGCCGCCGTGCAGAACGCGGCGACGGTGGCGATGGCGACAGGCTGTTCGACCAATGCGGTGGTGCATCTCTTGGCAATGGCGCGTCGCGCGGGTGTGGCGCTGGAGTTGAACGATCTGGACGCTCTGGGCCGCACCACACCGCTTATTGCCAATATCCGACCCTTGGGCAGCAGCGAATACCTGATGGAGGATTTCTATTTCGCGGGCGGTCTGCGGGCGCTGATGGATCAGTTGGGCGATAAGCTTGACCGGTCGGCGATCACCTGCACCGGCAAACCCTTGGAGGAAGGGATCGCGGGCGCGCCTGTCTATAATGACGACGTGATCCGGCCCCTGTCGAACCCGGTCTATAAAGAAGGCTCGCTCGCCGTGCTTAAGGGCAACCTTTGCCCCAATGGCGCGGTGATCAAACCGGCGGCTTGCGACCCGAAGTTCCACCGCCACGAAGGCCCGGCGCTGGTCTTTGATAGCTACCCCGAGATGAAGGCCGCGATTGATGACGAAAATCTCGACGTGACGCCGGACCATGTGCTGGTGCTGCGTAACGCGGGGCCGCAGGGCGGGCCGGGGATGCCCGAATGGGGCATGTTGCCGATGCCGAAGGCGCTGCTGAAACAGGGCCACCGCGACATGCTGCGGATCTCAGACGCGCGGATGTCGGGCACGTCTTACGGCGCTTGCATCCTGCATGTCGCGCCGGAGTCTTTCGTGGGCGGGCCACTGGCGCTGCTGAAAACGGGCGACATCGTGCGGATGGACCTAGAGGCGCGCACCCTCGACATGCTGGTGGACGAGGATGAACTCGCCGCCCGCCGCGCCGCTTGGAAAGCCCCTGAGCCGCGGTTCGAGCGGGGCTGGGGCTATATGTTCCAGCGCCATGTGGGGCAGGCCGATCAGGGCTGCGACTTCGACTATCTCACCGCGGCCTTTGGCCAAACGGCGGGTGAGCCGGATATTTTCTGAGGGGTACGTCTATGACACATGATCTATCAAAAGCGCTCACCGGCATCTCGGGCATCCTCGTGACGCCCTATGACGATGCTGGAGAGATTGCGCCGCGCAAGCTGGCCCCGATCATCGACCGCGCGCTCGCCGCCGGGGTGCATATCCCGGTCGTGAATGGCAACACCGGCGAATATTACGCGCTGACCAATGATGAGGCCTGCACCATGGTCCGCGAGGTTGCGCAGATGATCGACGGGCGCGCGCCGCTGCTTGCGGGTGTCGGGCGCGGCATTCGCGATGCCTGCGCGCTGGCCAAGGCAAGCGCCGAGGCTGGGGCGGATGCGTTGATGATTCACCAACCGCCCGATCCCTTCGTCTCCCCCCGTGGCACGGTCGATTATGTGCGCGCGGTGCGGGATGCGTCGGGCGGGCTGCCGGTGATGCTGTATCTGCGCAATGATGCGATGGGGCCCGAGGGCATCGCGCGGTTGTGCGAAGTCGAGGGGGTGAAGGGGGTCAAATGGGCCACGCCGAACCCTTTGAACCTTGCCCGCGCGATTGAGGCGGCGCCGGATGATATCGTCTGGGTCGGCGGGCTGGCCGAGGTCTGGGCACCGCCGCTCTATGCCGTGGGGGCGCGGGGGTTCACCTCGGGCCTTATCAACGTCTGGCCCGAGCGGTCGGTCGCCATTCACGCGGCACTGGATGCAGGCAACTACGCCGAGGCGAACCGCCTTATCGCAGGGATGCGCGCCTTTGAGGACATCCGCGCGGAAGAGCATAACGGCACCAATGTCACCGGTGTCAAAGCCGCCCTTATGGCCATCGGACAGGATTGCGGGGCCACGCGCCCGCCCTCCGCTTGGCCCCTGACAGAGCGGCAGCAGGCGGTGCTGGACCAATTCATAACAGACAACGGACTAAAGGGAGAGAGAGCATGACCCCCGAACTACGCGAGAAACTCAAGGCGGTCTCAGTCGCGACGCTGGCCACGGCGCTGTATAAACGCGGGTTGCGCAATCAGGTGGTGCAGGGGGTCGGCCCGGTCGCGGCAAAGGGGCAGAATATGGTCGGCCCGGCGTTCACGCTGCGCTATATGCCCGCCCGCGAAGACCGCAATCAACTGGTCGAGTTTCGCAATCCCGAACACCCGCAGCGCGTCGCGATTGAGACATGCCCCGAGGGCCATGTGCTGGTGATGGACAGCCGTAAGGATGCGCGTGCCGCGAGTGCTGGGGATATCCTCATCACCCGTCTGATGATGCGCGGCGCGGCGGGGGTGGTGACAGATGGCGGGCTGCGTGATGCCGCGACCATTGGCGCGCTCGAGATGCCCGCCTACCACGCGCGGCCCTCAAGCCCCACGAACCTGACCCTCCATGAGGCGATAGAGATCAACTGCCCCGTCGGCTGCGGCGATGCACCGGTCTTTCCCGGTGATATCGTGGTGGGCGACGACGACTGCGTAATCATCATCCCCGCAGATATCGCCGAAGAGGTCGCGGATGAGGCGGTAGAGATGACGGCCTATGAGGATTTCGTCGTCGAGGAGGTCAAAGGCGGCGCGGGGATCATCGGACTTTATCCGGGCACCAAGCAGGAAAACCTCGATAGGTTCGCGGAATGGCGCAAGGCCAACAACCGCTGAATCAGGGCTTTTCCGGGGTGAAATACTCCGGGAAAGCCGCCCGTTTCTCGGTCATGCGGTCAACGGTGCGTTGCAGGTGTTGGCGCAGCGCCTCCATCGCGGCAGGGGCATCGCCCGCTTCAATCCCATCAAGGATCCGGCTGTGGCCCCCGATCACGTCCTTGTTGTTCAGGATGCGCCCCGCCTCATCAATGTCATCCAAATGCAGGCGGCGCAGACGTTCCAGATGGCCCGCGTGACTGCGCATGATGCGCTGGCTTTGCACGTGGCCTGCTGCCACAAAGAGGGTCTGGTGAAACACCTCGTCCAACTCCTGAAAAGTCGGCACGTCGCCGGGTTGGTCCGAGATGCTGCTTTGCAGGGCGACGATGCTGCGCAGACGGGTCAGGGCTTCGGGCGCGATCTCGGCGGCCAAACGGCGCACGACTTCGGTCTCTAGCGCGATGCGCATGAACTGCGCTTCGCGGATCGCCGACATGTCGATTGGCGTCACCAACGTGCGCGATTGCGGGTAGATCTTGACCAGCCCCTCCTTGGCGAGCTGCTGCAGTGCATCGCGCAGCGGCGTCAGGCTCACCCCATGGGTTTCGGCCAATTCGGCACGCAAAAGCGGGGTGCCGGGCGGCAGGTCGAGCCGGACAATCTGATCGCGCAGCGTGGCATAGACCCCGCGCCCCGTTGGCCCACCCTCAAACAGACCCAAGTCAGTCCCGCCGCCCAAAATGCTTTTAGCGAGGGTCTGTGCGCTCTGTGCGGCGGATCTGTTCGATGAGGTCATGTGGGCTCTTCCATAGCTATTAAATCTAATATATCAGTTAATGACATCTTACCGAAGCGGTTTTTTTCGACACCCTGGGGGGAGCATCCGATGGACAGCCAGACCATGCAAGAGGACAGACGCGTAAAGGTGATGCTGCTGTCACCGACGGATAACGTGGTCGTGGCGACCTCGGCGGTGCCCCAAGGGGCGGTATTGCCGCAAGACGGGCTGCGTGCCAACCACGATACGCCCCAAGGACACAAGATCGCGATCCGCCCGATCCAGCGGGGCGCGCCGATCCTGAAATTCGACACCGTCATCGGCTACGCGGCAGAGGAGATCGCCGCAGGCGATTGGCTGCACAGCCACAACATCAAGTTCGACGCGGTCGACAAAGACTATGCCTTTGCCCGCGACTATACCCCGACCGACCTGCTGCCGCCTTCAGACCGCGCGCAGTTCATGGGCATCCGCCGCGCGAATGGCCGCGTGGGCACGCGCAACTACATCGGGCTTTTTGTAACCGTGAATTGCTCCGCCACCGTGGCGCGCAAGATCGCCAACTACTTCGACGAAGAGCGGATGGAGGCATGGGAGAACGTCGACGGGGTGATCCCCTTCATCCACGAATCCGGCTGCGGGATGGAGCTGACAGGCGAGCCGATGGACCTGCTGCGGCGCACGCTCTCGGGCTATATCCGCCACCCCAATCTGGCCGGGGCCGTGGTCCTGTCGCTGGGGTGCGAGCGCAACAATTTGGCGCAGTTCTTTGAGGAGGAAGGACTGGCCGAGGGCAAGATGCTGCGCACCATCACCATGCAGCACGTCGGCGGCACGGCCCGCGCGATTGCCGATGGCAAGGACGCCGTGCGCGAGATGTTGGATCAGGCCAATGCCGTGCGGCGCGAACCCTGTTCGGCAGAGCATATCACCATCGGAATGCAATGCGGCGGGTCGGACGGGCTTTCGGGTCTGTCGGCCAACCCCGGGCTTGGGGCTGCGGCGGATATCCTCGTGCGCAACGGCGGCACGGCGATCCTGTCGGAGACGCCCGAGATTTTCGGCGTCGAACACCTGCTGACCCGCCGCGCCCGCAGCGAAGAGGTGGGCCGCAAACTGGTCGAACGCATGGACTGGTGGCTGGAGCATACCAAGGGCCGCGATACTCAGATCAACGGCGTGGTCAGCCCCGGCAATCAGGCGGGCGGTCTGGCGAATGTGTTGGAAAAATCGCTCGGCGGGGCCAAGAAAAGCGGCAGCACCGGGTTGATGGAGGTTTACCGCTATGCCGAAGCGGTGACGCAAAAGGGGCTGGTCTTTATGGACACGCCCGGCTTCGATCCCGTCTCTGCCACCGGGCAGATTGCGGGGGGGGCGAACCTGATCTGCTTCACCACCGGGCGTGGGTCTTGCTTTGGCTCCTATCCCTCGCCAACGATCAAACTGGCCTCCAACACACCGATGTTCACCAAGATGCAGGACGATATGGACATCAACTGCGGGACCGTGATCGACGGCGAATTGAGCCTTGAGGAACTGGGCCAAGCGATCTTTGAACGCATCCTCGCCATCGCCTCGGGCGAGCCGAGCAAATCCGAAGCGCTTGGCGTGGGTGAAGAGGAATTCGCGCCTTGGCCGATCGGGGTCACGGGGTAAAGATGTCAGACGGGAGAGCGCAGATGAAACCGAATTATGTGAAACTGGTCGAGGATACGCCGCTGCCGCGCATGGCGCTTTGCCGTCAGACCTTTGCCGCGACGCAAGTCGATGATCCGCGCGCTGCCGTGGCGGAGGCGATGCAGGCCGATTGCGCGGGCAAGATCAAACCCGGCATGTCCATCGCCATCACCGCAGGCAGCCGGGGTCTGGCAAACCTGCCGGAACTGCTGGCCGCCATCGTGGCCGAGGTCCGCGCGCGCGGGGCGCAGCCCTTTGTCGTGCCCGCCATGGGCAGCCACGGCGGCGCCACGGCAGAGGGGCAAACCGCGCTGCTGGCGAAACTGGGCGTGACCGAAGAGAGCCTCGGTTGCGAGATCCGCTCGTCGATGGAGACTGACGAGATCGGCGTGCTCGACAACGGCATGTCGGTGCGGATGGACCGCCACGCCAATGCCGCCGATGGGATCATCCTGTTCAACCGGATCAAGCCGCATACCTCCTTCCGCGCGCCGAACGAAAGCGGGCTGGCCAAGATGCTCTCGATCGGTCTGGGTAAACAATCGGGGGCCGAGACTTGCCATTCGCGGGGCATTGATAACGTCGGCATCTTCGTCGCCAAAATGGCCCGGATGAAGCTGGAGCGTTGCAAGGTGCTCTTCGGTATCGGCACGATTGAGAATGCTTATGACGAGCTTTCGCAGGTCGTGGCGCTCGACAGCGACGGGATGTTGGAGGCCGAAGCGCCCTATCTGCAAGAGGCGATGCGCAACATGCCGCGCCTGCCGCTGGGGCCGCTGGACGCACCATCAGCTTCGGGCGATCTGGATGTGCTGGTGGTCGATGAGATCGGCAAAGAATTTTCTGGCACTGGGATGGACCCGAACATCACGCATCGTTTCTCAAGCGAAAAGATGCAGGTCCATCTGCATATCTCGCGGTTGGTGGCGCTTGGGTTGTCGCCGCTTAGCAACGGCAACGGCAATGGCGCGGCGCGAGCAGATGTGATCACGCAGCGGTTGGAACAAGACTTCGACCGAGAGGCGGTTTACGCCAATGCCATCACGTCGCAGGTGTTGAAGCAGTCTAAGATCCCCATGGTCATGCCCTGCGACCGCACGGCGATCCAGACAGCGGTCAAGACCTGCGGGGCCGAGGATATCACCAAGGTCCGGCTGCTGCGCATCCCCAATACGCTGAAGCTTGAGTATCTCTATGCCTCTGAGGCGATGCTACCGGAACTGCGCGACCGTCCGGGGCTAGAGGTGGTCGGTGACCTGCAACAGATGCAGTTTGACGACGGCCTGCTGCGCAACCCTTGGCCGGAGGGGCCTTGATGCTAGGCCAAGGGCTTCATCTGCACTTCGACCCCGTCGGCGGTGCGGCGGGTGATATGTTCATCGCGGCGATGCTGCATGCTTTCCCCGATCTGGCCGAACGCGCCCTGGCCGATGTCGCCGCCGTGCTCCCGGCCGAGGTGGGCCATGCGGAACTAAGCGAACATGTGGCTTCGGGCATCACATCGCGGCGGTTCGAATTGGTGCTGGCCGCACCCGACGCAGGCAGGCGCCACGGGGCCGAGACGACCTACCGCGCGATGCGCGAACTTTTGGAAAACGCACCGCTGTCCGAGGGCACGGCTCAGGCCGCCTGCGCCATCCTCCACCGGATTGCCGAGGCCGAAGCACAGGTGCACGACATCCCCATCGACCGGGTGCATTTTCACGAGATCGCGGATTGGGACGCGCTGATGGACGTGACCGCTGCGGGCAGCATCTGCGCCGCGCTGTCGGGGGCGACCGTCTCGCTCGCCCCATTGCCTCTGGGCGGCGGGCTGGTGGAAACGGCGCATGGCAAACTGCCCGTTCCCGCACCGGCGACCGCGCTGATCTTGCATGGCTACGACTGGCATGACGATGGCGTTGCGGGCGAAAGGGTTACCCCCACGGGTGCTGCGATCCTTGCGCATGTCACTGGCGGCAGCCCTACCGCCAGCCGCCCAGCGGGGCGGCTGCGCTGTACCGGGTCGGGCGCGGGAATGCGGGTGATGAAGGGCCTGCCGAATATCCTGCGGGTCAGCGTTTTTGACACCGCCTCGAGCGGCATCGCCCAAGACAGTCTGGTGCAATTCGCCTGCGATATCGACGACATGACGGGCGAAGAACTCGGCGCGGCGGTGGACCGTTTGCGGGCGATGGACGGCGTGATCGATTTGCTGATGCTGAACGGGCAGGGCAAGAAATCCCGCCCGGTAACGCGCCTTGAGGTGTTGGTGCAGCCGCAGGCTGCCGACCGGATCGCGGCGCGGGTCTTTGATCTGACCTCAACACTCGGCCTGCGCCGGACACGGGTGGAGCGTTTGATCCTCCCGCGGGAGAGTGACGACAGTGAGCCGCTCCGGCGCAAGCGTGCGCAGCGGCCAAGTGGGCAGGAAACCACCAAGGTCGAAAGCGATGATCTGGCCGATGCCGAGACCCTGCACGACCGTCGCAAACGCGCCCGCTCTGCCGAAGGCTAGGTGCCGCCGCCCGGTGATCTAACTTGCTTATCACCGGGCCGCGTGTGAAAATCCTCTGATGCCAGTTCAGAGGACCGCATGGAAAAGCAACTCAGCGCAACGCTGCGCCAATATGAGGTCTTTGTCGCCATCGCCGAAACGCTGCATTTTGGCCAAGCGGCGGCCAATCTTGGCGTGGCGCAGCCCGCACTGACGCAACAGTTGAAACACCTTGAGACCGTCTTTGGCGGCGCCCTGCTGTTTGACCGCAATCGCCGCCGGGTGATGCTGACCGACTTCGGCAAGGCGCTGTTGCCCGAAGCCCGCGCGCTGTTGCAACAAGCACAGCGGGTCGAGGCGGTGGCCGAGGCCGCTCGGATCGGCCAGCGCGGGCGGATTGAACTGGCCTATGTCGGCTCGGCCTCTTACGCGGGCATTCTGGGGCGGCTTTTGCGAGAGTTGCGCGCGGGCGCTGCGGATGTGGACCTGATCCTGCGCGAGTTGGACATGGACCTGCAAATTGCCGAGATCGTGGCGGGCAGGCTCGATGCGGGGTTCGTGCGCCTGCCGCTCTCGGGCGTGCCCGAGACTTTGGTCACGCGCACCGTCCATACCGAGGATATCCTGCTGGCCGTGCCGCCCGACCACCGGCTTGCCGGGGTGCCTTCGGTTTCCATGGCAACGCTGCGCGAGGAGAGTTTCATTTTCAGCCATCTCGGCCCTGATATGGGTTTCGCGGCCTGCGCCTATCAACTCTGTGCTGATGCTGGTTTCGCGCCCCGCGTCGCGCACCGCGCGCCGCAGTTTACTGCGATCGTGAATTTCGTCTCGGCGGGTCTGGGCGTGGCCTTTGTCCCCGCCTCTGCCGCGCGGATGAGGGATGCGGGCGTGGCCTTTCTGCCAATCCGCGATGCAAAGGTTCAAAGCCGGATCGGGTTGGCCTATCTGCGCGACCCAAGCAATCCGGTCCTGCGCAGGCTGCTTGACGCATCGGAGGCCGAGGGCTGATTACCCAACCGCCGTGCCACCACAGACAAAGACCGTTTGCCCGGTGATGAAACCGCTGCGGGCATCGGCGAAAAAGGCCACCGCCTGCGCGACATCCTCAGGCGTGCCCATGCGGCCCATCGGCACCGCATCGACGATGGCGCGGGTTTCTGGCGCATCTTCGGGGTTGTTCTCCCAAAAGGCGGTCGTGGCGATGGGGCCGGGGGCGACGCAGTTCACGGTGATCCCGTCGCGCGCCAGTTCCAGCGCCCATGTCCGCGCCATCGACTGGATCGCGCCCTTGCTGGCGGAATAAAGCGTCCGGTCGATCTTGCCCTTTGTCACGCGGCTGGTGTTCATCACGATCCGCCCTCCCCCTGCCGCGCGCATGCCCGGCACCAGCAGTTTCGCCGCCAAGATGCTGGGGCGGAGGTTCAGGTGCATGATGCGGTCGAAGTCATCAATCTCTACCGCGTCGAAGGGCGCGGGTTTCACGATGCCGACGTTATTGACCAGACAGGTGACCGGCCCCTCTTTGAGGATGTTTTGCAAGGCGGCGGTGGTTGCCTCGGGGCCTGACAGATCGACCTGCTGCGCATCCGCGCGCAGGGCAGGATCCTCCGGTTCCGCGATATCGAGCACGAAGACACGCCAGCCGTCCTCTCTTAACCTGCGGGCAATACCAAGGCCGATGTTGTGCGCACCGCCAGTGACAACCGCATGGCGCGGGGAAGGGTTTTGGGCCACGAGGGCCTCCTTTTCTCTATTCGCTGTTTACTTATCACCATCATCTAGTGATAAGTAAACGACTGATATCCGGGAGGGGGATAGCATGGCCAAACGCATCATCATCGTGGGGGCTGGCACGATGGGGCAATCCATCGGCAGGCTCTTTGGCCAGCATGGCTGGACGGTACAGGCGGTCGACCCGACCGAGGCCGCGCGCGATGGGTTTCTGGCGACGGTGCCGGGATCAAGCGCCACTGCTGCGTTGGAGGACGCAGGGCAGGCGGATGTCGCGCTGGAATGCGTGCCGGAGAACCTTGCGCTCAAGCGGAAGGTGCTGGCCGCCTTGGAGGGGGTGGTGCCAGAGGGGGCGCCGATCTTGTCGAACACCTCTGGCCTGACACTCGAAGAAATGTCGGCGGACATGGCCCGGCCAGAGCGCGCCGTCATCACGCATTTCTTCAACCCCGGCGATGTGATCCCAGCCGTCGAAGTGGTCGCGGACAAGGATGCGCGCGAAGGGCTATGTGAAGAAGTCATGACCCTGCTGCGCGGGTTGGAGCGGCGGCCCGTGCGTTTGGACCACGCGCCGCCCGGTTTCGTGGCCAATCGCATCCAACATGCCATCATGCGCGAATGCCTGCATCTGGTGGATCAAGGTGTCGCCAGCCCGGCGGAGATCGATGAGATCGTTCAGTGGTCCGTCGGTGTCCGCATGGCGCTTTCCGGCCCGTTCCGGCAGCGCGATTTGAACGGGCTGGGCACACATCTAAGCATTGCCGAATACCTCTATCCCGATCTGTGTGACCGGCACGACCCGTCGCCGACCCTCGCCAACCTGGTGGGGCAGGGGCATCTGGGCAAACGCAGCGGCAAGGGGTTTTACGACTGGCCCGCGGGGGAGGATGCGAGGGCCGCGGAGGAGGCGCTGCGCCGTGTCATCGCCCTTGCCCGCGACAGCGCCGATTAACTGATTTTCAGACAGCCGAGGACACCCATGACCGATAATCCAGCCATCATCTGCGTGGCCATCACCGGATCGCTTCCCACCAAGGCCGACAACCCGGCGGTGCCGATCGACATCACCGAACAGATCGAAAGCACCCAAGCCGCGTTTGAGGCGGGGGCGACGATCTGCCATGCCCATGTCCGCACCGCCGATGGCACCCCCACGGCAGACCCCGACCGTTTCGCGCGGCTGCAAGAGGGGCTGCGGCAGCATTGCCCCGGAATGATCGTGCAATTCTCAACCGGAGGGCGCTCGGGCGCGGGGCGAAACCGGGGCGGGATGCTGCCGCTGCGGCCCGATATGGCCTCGCTTTCCGTAGGGTCGAACAACTTTCCCAACCGCGTTTATGAAAACCCGCCTGAGCTTGTCGACTGGCTGGCGGAAGAGATGATGACCTACAGCGTGCTGCCCGAGATCGAGGTCTTCGACCTGAGCCACATCCTACAGGCCAAGGCCATGGCCGACGCGGGCAAGATCCCGGCGCGGCCCTATATCCAGTTCGTCATGGGGGTGAAAAACGCCATGCCTGCGGATCGAGACGTCTTTGATTTCTATATCCAAACGGTCAAACGGCTTTTCGGCGACATCCCGTGGTGCGCGGCCGGGATCGGGCGGCATCAGGCCGAACTTAACGCATGGTGTGCTGCAGCAGGGGGGCATCTGCGCACCGGGCTGGAGGATAATATTCGGATGGACAAACAGACCCTTGCGCCCTCCAATGCCGCCCTCGTCACCCGCGCGGCAGAGATCTGCGCCGAGGCGGGTCGCCCTGTCGCCACGCCGCAGCAGGCGCGTGAGATTTTGGGGCTGGGTTGAGGCCACAAGGGCCAACGCAATAGATTAAGGATATTGAAATGAGGAGACTGACATTCGCCCTTACCACTTTCGCAGGCCCATTGGCGGCGCATGAGGGCGTGCATGTGCATCCCCATGGCCACGATCCCTTTTGGGCCGTGGCGGTGCTGGCGCTGGCGGTTGCGATCCTTGCGGCGGCGGTGATGCGCCGCAGGTAGGCGTGGGACTGCCCTAGTGCCCGTCAGCCACCAAAACCGCGCGAGCCACCCGAACGGCCAAAACCGCCACGCGATGCGGCAGTGGCGCGGGTCATCGGGGTTTTGCCGATGGTGGTGCTGGGCCGGGTGAATTGCGACGTGCCGAGCTTGGCCGCGCCGCGATTGGTTGAATAGGTGCTGGAGCGTGCCGCATTGGTAAAGCGGCCATCCTTCGTTTTATACAGCGGCTGTGCCGCCGCCATACCTGCGCGATTGCTCATCATATTGCCGATCAGGTAGCCCGCCAGCAGGGGCATGAAAATCCCGCCCGATCCACTTTGGGTTGCCGTCTGTTCCGAGCCGCAGGCGTCTGCGCCATGCTGCTCTTCGCAGACCTCTAGGCTGTCATAGCGCGGTGCGGATTCCACATGGAGGGTCTGGGCCGCGTCAAAGGCGGTTTCGCATTGTTGCTGGGTGTACATTCCGCCGCTTGAGGCATCCGCCAGACAGCTTTGCAGGTCGGGAAAGGCAGCGGCATCGACCTTTTCCTCCTCACATCCGGCGAGGGTAAAGGCGGCGGCACCGACGATGGCGATGGAAACCCGTTTCGAGCGTTTGGTCATGATGGTCGTCTTTCTGCCAAGGGGCGGCGGGGCATAGCGTTATGCGAGAATATAGTGCGGTTTGAAGCGGGACAAATCCTGCGTGATGCGCGAGCGGTCCTCGCGGATACCGATGCCCGCGCAACTTTCGCCCACGATCCAAGACCCGATAACGGGGCGAAATCCGTCAAATTCGGGCAGGGGGGCATAGGCTTGAACGATGCGCGGATGTTCGGCGTAGTCTAAGTTTTTCGACTGTTCGATCACCTTGCCGGATTGGTGGATCGAGACCGACGCCCCTTCGCGCGAGAGGATTGGCTTGCGCACATGCGCTGCTGCCAGATCCGCGGCGGCACGGTCAAAGGCCTCGGCGCAGGCGGGGGCGGCGGGGCCGCGCCCGGCGAGCGCGTCTGCCACATCCGCCTCAAAAAACGCGGGCAGCAGATTGGGGTGGCCTTCGAACATCTGCCAAAGCACGGGCAGCAGCCCTTTGTTGGACAGAAGCGCTTTCCACGCAGGCTCCAGAAACAGGCAGCCTGACCCGTCGATATGCGCCGCGTAGTCATCGCGCAGCAGGTCTTCCCAAGGGTAGAGCTTGAACAGCACCGCAATGCGGCGATCCTGATCGTCTAGGAATTGACCGTCCTCGCTGAGCGCGATCTTGTCGAGGTCGCAGTAATGCGCACCAAGACCCGCTTCGCGCGCGGCCCAGCCCATGGCTTCGACGGTGCCGTAATCTTCGGGGTTGTCCGCCACGGCGGTGAAATGCAGGTCGCTGTCGGGCTCAAAAACCTCGGCAAATCGGGCGACCAATGCCTCATGGATGCCGTTGAACTGATCCGTGCCTTCGGGCAAAACGCCCGCCTTCAACTGATCCTCAAGCCACTGCCATTGAAAGGCCGCGCTTTCGTAGAGCGAGGTTGGCGTGTCGGCGTTATACTCCAGCAGCTTGGCCGGGCGCGCGCCGTCATAGGCCAGATCGAAACGCCCGTAGATCTCAGGGTCGCCCCGCCGCCAGCTTTCGGCCACGAGGTCGCGATGCGCTTCTGGAATGGCAAGCTGCGCCATCAATTCTTCGCTGGCAATGATCTCTGCCACGGCCTCGCGGCACATGGCGTGCAACTCGGTCGAGGGGTCTTCGATGTCGTTCTCGATCTGCTCAAGCGACAGCGCATAGGCCGAGGTTTCGTCCCAATAGGGCTCACCATGCATATCGGCGAAGGTAAAGCCGACCTCTTCGGCATGGGCGCGCCAATCGGGTCTTTCGGGCAATGTGGTCTTTTGCAACGGTTCGCTCCCCCGGGGTTTCGCCTCCGCTTCTAATCGGCTTTGGCCCAAGCGGCCAGAGGCGGGACGGTTTAACGCGGCTATCGGCAGAAGGGTCGCTTGTAATCATCATTATGTAATAGAAGGCCGCGCGCCCCAAGGCTTCCGCTTCCGCCGCGCCCAACCGCTTGCCGCCCAACTTCGCCGCCCTACGTCCCGACGCAGCCGATAGCTGGAGGGTTTTGCCCCTTCGCTCCCATTTAGCCAAAGGAATTTGCCGTGGAAACGAAATTGACCATTAATGGCACCGAGCAGCGGCTGGATCTTGATCCCCGCACAACGCTTTTGGATGCCCTGCGCCACCACCTTGGACTGACCGGCAGCAAGAAGGGCTGCGATCACGGGCAATGCGGCGCCTGCACGGTCATGGTGAACGGTCGCCGGATCAACGCCTGCCTGACGCTGGCCTGTATGCATGACGGTGATGAGGTCACGACGATCGAAGGCATCGGCCAGCCCGGCAACCTCAGCCCGCTGCAAGAGGCTTTTGTCAGCGAAGACGGGTTTCAGTGCGGCTATTGCACCCCCGGTCAGATCTGCTCGGCCACCGCGATGCTTGAGGAAATCTCAAACGGGTGGCCCAGCCATGTGACCGATGATCTGAGCGGCAAGGCCGACCTGACGGCCGAAGAAATCTCGGAACGGATGAGCGGCAACCTCTGCCGCTGTTCGGCCTATCCCAATATCGTCGAGGCGATCCGCAAAGCCGCGGGAGAAAACGCATGAGACCTTTTGACTATACCCGCGCCGAAGACACAGAAGCCGCAGCGCGCCAAGCGGCGGGCGGTGGCACTTTCATCGCCGGGGGCACCAACCTTTTGGACCTGATGAAACTAGAGGTCATGACCCCCGAGGCGCTGATCGACATCAACCGTCTGGACCTTGCCGAGATCGAAGAGACCGACGACGGCGGGCTGCGCGTCGGGGCCTTGGTGACCAACAGCGATCTGGCCAATGACGCCCGCGTGCGCAAGGGCTGGCCAGTGCTGAGCCGCGCGCTGCTGGCCGGGGCCAGCGGGCAGCTGCGCAACAAGGCGACGACGGGGGGCAACCTGCTGCAACGCACGCGGTGTCTGTATTTCTACGACCGCGCCATGCCCTGCAACAAACGTGAGCCGGGCACGGGCTGTTCGGCGAAAGACGGGTTTAACCGCATCCTCGCCGTGCTGGGCACGTCGGAGCATTGCATCGCCACCCATCCCAGCGACATGGCCGTGGCCATGCGCGCCCTTGGGGCCGAGGTGGAGACGCTGAAAGAGGATGGAAGCACGCGCCGCCTGACGCTGGATGATCTCTATCTTCTGCCGGGAGACCGCCCCGATCAAGAGACCGTTCTTGAAGCGGGCGAGTTGATCACCGCTGTGGTCTTGCCCGCGCCCGTCGAGGGCAAACAGACCTACCGCAAAGTGCGGGATCGGGCCTCTTATGCCTTCGCGCTCGTCTCGGTCGCAGGGATCGTTGATATCGAAGACGGGCGGATTACCCGCGCCGATCTGGCCTTTGGCGGGCTGGCACCGAAACCTTGGCGGAATGCTGAGGTTGAGGACCTGCTGACCGGTGAAACGCCATCGGAAGACCTGTTCAACAAAGCCGCCGATCTGCTGCTGGCCGAGGCCAAAGGCTACGGTGCGAATGATTTCAAAATCCCCCTCGCCCGCCGCACGCTGGTGTCGGTGCTAGGCGAACTCACTGAGGAGGCCCAGCAATGACCGAGCAATTCAAGATGGACGCGCCCGCCACCGCACGCAGGCTTGATGAAATGGCGCAGGGTCTTGTCGGTGCGCCGCTTGACCGCCCCGAGGGGCCGCTGAAAGTCACCGGCACGGCGACCTATGCCAACGAATGGCAGGTCGAGGGGATGGTGCATGGCGTGATGGTCCGCGCCCCGGGCAACAGTGGCCGCGTGGTTTTGGCCAACCGGGATGACGTGGCGAAGATGCCGGGCGTCTTGGCCGTGATCCAAGACGAACGCCTGCTGCGCAATCCCGCCCAAGGCACCGCGAACAAAGCCCCGATTCAGGGGCCGGATCACGCCTCCTATCTTGGGCAGTTGATCGCGGTTGTGGTTGCCGAAGGTTTTGAACAGGCCCGCCATGCGGCGCAATCGCTGAAGGTGGAACTTGAAAACGGCGAGGTCATGCCGGTCGATCCCGCAACGGCGGCGGTTGAACCGCAAGAGGCGAAAACGCTGGATCAGGGCGATCTGGATGGGGCGATGCAGGAGGCCGCGTTTTCGGTCGATGTGACCTATACCACCCCGTCGCATTCCAGCTCCCCGATGGAGCCGCATGCCTCTATCGCGTCGTGGGACGGCGATGACCTGACCCTGCGCGGCAGCTATCAGATGCTGAAATACAACCGCAACGAGCTGTCGGACGCGCTTGGTATTCACCCCGACCGGCTGCGCATTCTGTCCCCCTATGTCGGTGGCGGCTTTGGCTCGAAACTCGGGATCGCCCCCGAGGCGGTCGCGGCGGCGATTGCGGCAAAAGAAGTGGGCCGCCCGGTCTCTGTCGCCCTCCAACGGCCGCAGGTCTATGAGGCGACGATGCGCAGGTCAGAGACCACGCAGCGTGTACGGCTTGCCGCCGATGCCGAGGGGAAGTTGACCGGTCTGGGCCATGACGCGCGCGTGTCCAGCCTGCCCGGAGAGACCTTTGCCGAGCCGGTTTTGCAAGCCTCGCATTTCCTCTATGCCGGGGCGAACCGCAAGATGTCGATGGATCTGGCACGGGTGCACCGCCTCTGCGCAGGCTCTGTCCGCGCGCCGGGCGAAGCGGTGGGCGTCACCGTTTTCGAGGGCGCGATGGATGAGCTGGCCGACAAGATCGGCATGGACCCGGTCGAGCTGCGCCGCCGCAACATCCCCGAAAAAGACCCCGAAAGCGGCAAAGACTTCTCTTCCCGTCGTTTCCGTGAGGCGCTTGACAGCGGGGCCGAGACCTTTGGCTGGGCCGACCGCCCCGGCATCAAGGAACGGCGCGAGGGGGAATGGCTGATCGGATACGGCATGGCCTCGGCGGCGCGGATCAACGTGCTGATGGAGAGCCAAGCCCGCGTGACGCTGATGCCCGATGGTCGCCTGCGGGTCGAGACCGATATGACCGATATCGGCACCGGCACCTATGCGATCTTGGGGCAAATCGCGGGCGATATGATGGGTCTGCCGCGCGATGCCGTGGATGTGGTGTTGGGCGACACCACCCTGCCCCCGGCCTCTGGTTCCGGCGGCTCGTGGGGCGCATCGTCGAGCGGCACCTCTGTCTATCTGGCCTGTGAGGCGATCCGCAAACAATTGGCCGAGCGGCTGGAAATGGACGAAAATGACCTGACGCTGAAAGATGGCATGGCCACTTTCGACAATCAGACCCGGAGCCTGAGCGAGATCCTGAACGGCGATGAGATCGCAAAGCTTGGCCATGTGCTGCCCGGCGACACATCCGAGGCGGTGCGGCAGGCGACATTCGGTGCCTATTTCGCCGAAGTCGCGGTGCATGCCGCCTCGGGCGAGACGCGGGTGCGGCGGATGCACGGCACTTTCGCCGCAGGGCGGATCCTGAATGCCAAGACGGCGCGCTCGCAATGTCTGGGCGGGATGACCTTTGGCATCGGCATCGCGCTGACCGAGGAGTTGGCCTTTGACCCGCGCGACGGGCATGTGGCCAACCACAACTTGGCCGAATACCACATTCCGGTGAACGCCGACGTGCCACAGCTGACCGTCGATCTGCTGGAGGAACGTGACGATTGGGCGAACCCGCTGCAGGCGAAAGGGATCGGTGAGTTGGGCATCTGCGGCGCGGCCGCGGCGATCACCAATGCGATCTACAACGCCACCGGGGTGCGGGTGCGCGACTATCCCGCCACCTTGGACAAGGTGATTGCGGGGATGTGATCGATGACGGGGCGGCCCATTGGTCGCCCCTTGCTCTGTCTATCATTATGATCTGGTGGTTAGCGCGTCTGGCGCCCCGTCCACGCCTGTCGGTAGGCCGCGTAGCTTTGCGCATAGGCCCCTTCAAGCGCGGGGTTCGGGGCGATGCTTTTGCGGATCTTTGGTGGGTGTATCACCTCGGCCTGCGCCGCGTCACTGCCACCCAGCATGGCCAGTCGTGCCGCGCCAAGCGCCGCCCCCTGCGCACCGCTTTCCGGCACGTCGAGGGTCAGCCCGGTGATGTCGGCGATCATCTGCAACCATGTCTCTGACTGGCTGCCCCCGCCCGCCACGCAAACACGCTCTGGCAGGGAGCCACATTGCTCCAGTGCGCGACAGCAGTCGGCAAAGGCAAATCCGACCCCCTCCATCACGGCCTGCACCATGTCGGGCAGCCCATGCCCCCGGCGCAGCCCGTGGAAGGCACCAGTGGCGTCGGGCGCGTTATGCGGCGTGCGTTCGCCAGAAAGATAGGGCAGGAAAGTGATGGGAGAGGGTTCGGTCGCATCCCTAACCATGCCCGCCAAGGCTGCGGGACTTTGTCCCGTGATCTGCCCCAGCCATGCCAAAGCATCCGTGGCAGATAAGATCACGCCCATCTGATGCCATGTCTCGGGCACGGCGTGGCAGAAACTATGCACCGCGTTCTCGGTGTTGCTGGCGAAACGGTCGGTCACGGTGAAAAGCACGCCCGACGTGCCGAGTGACAAAAACCCCTGCCCCGGTTGCACCAGCCCCAGCCCGACGGCGGTGGCCGCGTTGTCGCCCGCGCCCCCCGCAACGGCAACGTTGCTGACGCCCCAATCGGCGGCAAGCGCGGCCCGCAGCCCACCCGCGCGCGCACTGCCCTCGACCAAGCGAGGCATGTGATCGCGCGAAAGGTCCGTCGCGGCGAGCAGTTCATCCGACCAATCGCGTTTTGCCACATCCAGCCAAAGCGTACCCGCCGCGTCGGACATTTCCGAGACGTGTTCACCCGTCAGCCAAAGGCCGACATAGTCCTTGGGCAACAGAACTTTGCGGACCTGTTCGAAAACCTCAGGCTCATGCTTTTGCACCCACCGCAACTTGGGCGCGGTGAAACCTGCCATGACGATATTGCCGCCTAGCCCGCGAAAATCGGCGCGCGCTTCCAACTCCGCGCATTCGGCGTGGGCGCGGCCATCGTTCCACAGGATTGCCGGGCGCAGAGGCCGGTCGTTCACGTCAAGCAGCGTGGCCCCGTGCATCTGGCCCGACACGGCAATGCCGCGCAGCGCTGCGAAGTGCACAGGGGCCGCCCTGCGGACCTGCGCAATCGCGGCCTCGCAGGCGGTGATCCATGAATGGGGGTCCTGCTCGCTCCACATCGGGTGCGGGCGCTGAACCTCCAACGGGGCATGACCCTCGGCCAAGGCCCTTTGGCCTTCGTCGATCAAAAGCGCTTTGACGCCCGAGGTGCCTAGGTCCAAGCCGAGATAGGTCATGCGGTACTCATTACTTCACAGGTGGGAAAATGCCACCGGCAATCTGCCGGTGGCGATGTTCATTAGAACGGGCTGTCAGGATAGTAGAAATCCATCGCGTTCTCTTGCGTCACCAGCACCGAGCCGATCACGAATGTGCCCGAGACCGGCGCGTTGGAGGTGAGGCCCACGGCGGTCAGTTCAATCGCGGTGGCGATCATCGACGGCGGATAGGTCACATTGGCCGGGATCATCGCGTCGCCATCGGCAGTGCGTTTGATCATCTCTTTCATGCCAGCACCGCCGAGCACAAATTTCACGTCATCGCGCCCTGCGGCCTCAATCGCGGCCAGAACGCCAATCGCCATGTCATCATCCGAGGCCCAGACCGCGTCGATGTTGGGGTATTTCGACAGGAAATCCTGCATCACGGTAAAGCTGTCGTCGCGGTTCCAGTTGCCGTGCTCCATATCGAGCACGTTGATCCCGGCGCCTTCGATGGCTGTGTTGAAGCCCTCGACACGCTCGTTATCGATGGTGGTGGGGATGCCGCGCAGCACGACGATGTCGCCGCCGTCGGGCATCTGCTGGGCCATGAACTCACCCGAGACCTTGCCAAAGCCGCTGTTGTCGCCCGCGACATAGAGGTCTTGAATACCCTCGACCGACAGGCCACGGTCGACAACCGTCACCCATGCGCCGCTGTCTGCCACGGCTTGCACCGGCGGGGTCAGCGGATCGGATTCGAACGGCAGCACCACCAGCGCGTCAATGTTGCGTGTGGCAACCATGTCTTCGATGTCGTTCACCTGTTTGCCGGGGTCCGACGCGGTGGCGAGCACGAAGTCGAGATCGGGATAGACCTCTTCCAGCCGCTCGACGGTTTCCTTGGCGTGGAAGTTCATACCCCCCGCCCAGCCGTGGGTCGCCGCCGGGATCGAGACGCCGATAACCTTGGTCTCTTGGGCAAAGGCGCCCGTACCGACAGCCGTGGCCAGCGCTGTGGCAATGAATGTTTTGGTAAATGTCATTTTTGCTCCTCCCATGAAGCGTTAAACTACGGCTTAAAGCGCCGTCTTCCTTTCGCGCTGTAGGATCACAGCGAGAATAATGATAATCCCTTGGATCGCCCCATTGAGATATGGCGACACGAAATCAGTAAGGTTCAGGATATTGCCGATGAGGCTTAGGATCAGCACGCCGATGACGGTGCCCCAGACCCGGCCAAAGCCACCCTTCAAAACCGTGCCGCCGATGATCACCGCGGCGATGGCCTCAAGCTCCCACAGCACCCCGGTAGAGGCCGAAGCAGACCCAAGCCGTGGCACATACATGATCGTCGCAACGCCGACCAAAATGCCCAAGGCCGCGTAAGAGATTAGCCGCGTGCGTTTCACGTTCACATTTGAATAATGCGCGACATTCTCGTTCGATCCGGTGGCCGCACAATGGCGCCCGTAGACAGACCGCGACATGATGATCTCACCGATGATCACAACCAGCGCAAAGACGATGATCGGCCAACTGATCCCGAGAATGCCGTCGAAGTAGACGGGCCGGTAGAAGGTCCGCAAACCAAAGTCGAGCGACAGCGTGCCCCCATCGGCAAGCCATGTCACCAGCGACCGGTAAATCCCCATCGACCCCAGGGTGACGATAAAGGCCTCGATCCCGAGAGTGGTGATCAAAAAGCCATTCAACAGCCCCGCCAGCAGCCCCGCGACGATGGCGGTGAGCATCCCCAGCAGAATAATAGGCACGCCGATGCCTAGACTGGGCAACGCCGCATTCATCACCAAAATCATTAGCCCCGCGATAAAGGCCGCCATTGAGCCAACCGAAAGGTCGAGGCCGCCAGCGGTGATGACAAAGGTCATGCCCACCGCGATGATCCCGATAAAGGCCGACCGTGCCAAGACGTTGGTGATGTTCGCCGCGCTCAGGAAGTTAGAGTTCATTAGCGCGCCAATCAACAGCAAGACGACCAAGGCGATGATCGGCCCGAGGACGGACATCGACGGCATCCGAAGGCTTTTGGTGTGAGGTGTGGTTACATCTGTCATCTTCGGTTTCCTTAGGCCGTCATCGGCATTTGTTCGGCGCGCAGCCCCATCGAGAGGCGCACAATCGCGTCTTCCGTGATTTCATCCGCGTTCAGCGTGCCGCTGACCTCGCCCGACCGCATGACCATCACACGGTCGGCAAGTCCGATGAGTTCGGGCATTTCAGAGGTGATCACGATGATCGCATGACCCTGATCGGCCAGTTTGCGCAGGAAGGCATAGATTTGTTGTTTGGTGCCAATGTCGATGCCGCGGGTCGGCTCATCTACGATCAGGATGCGCGGTTCAGAGAGCATGATTTTGGCCAGCAAAAGCTTTTGCTGGTTGCCGCCTGACATATTGCCGACCCGCACATCGCGGCTGCCTGCGCGAATGTCGAATTCTTTGATCGCATGGGTCAGCGCCGTTTCCTCGGCACCCCGGACGATCATAAACCCGCCGAATTTATGCAGGTTCTGCAGCGTCAGGTTTTCACGCATACCGCGTTCCAGCAGCAGCCCCCGCAGCTTGCGGTCCTCGGTGAGGTAGCAAAGTCCGGCCCGCTGCGCGTCGTTGGGTTGTTTGAAATGAACCTGCTCGCCAAAGAGTGTCACCCGATCGACGCGCGCCGCCCGTAGTCCCGCCAGCCCCTCCATCAGTTCCGTCCGGCCCGAACCGATCAGCCCACCAATCCCCAGTATCTCGCCTTGCCGGAGCGAAAAGGACACGTTGCTGGCGTAGCCGGGCACGCTGAGGTTTTCGACCGAAAGCACCACCGGCGCGTCTGCGGGGACGCCGGGTTTTGGCGGGTAAAGATCAGACACATCGCGGCCCACCATGGCGGTCGCCATCTCATCTTCGGTAATCTCTGCCGTGGGGCTGGATTGCACCACTTCGCCATCGCGCATGATGGTGACATGGTCCGAGATCTCGGCGACCTCATCAAGCTTATGTGACGTAAACAGAACCGCCGTACCCGCTGCCCGCAGCGCCGCGACCTGTTTGAACAACATATCCGTCTCACGTTTGGTCAACACCGCCGTCGGCTCGTCCATGATCAACACCCGCGCATCGCGCGACAGGGCTTTGGCGATCTCGACCATCTGTTTGTCGGAGTTCGACAGAGTGGATACGCGCGCATCAGGGGAAACGTCGCAAGCCACGCGGTCTAGATACTCTCGCGTGCGGCGCCGCATCTCGGCTTTATCAAGCAATGGGCCACGCTTTAGCTCTCGGCCCAGAAAGATATTCTGCTCAACCGTCAACTGTTCGGCCAAATTGAACTCTTGGTGGATCATCACGATCCCGGCCACCTCGCCATCGTGCAGGCTGTCGAACCGGGCGGGCGCGCCGTCCAATTGTACATCCCCTTGCGTGGGCAGTTGATAGCCCGCCATGATCTTCATCGTGGTGGATTTGCCCGCCCCATTCTCGCCAATCAGCGCGTGAACGGTCCCCGGCTCCAGCGCGAGGGTCACACCATGCAACACCTCGATCGAGCCGAAGCTTTTGCTCACGTTGCGCAGGGCAAGAACGGGGTTGGGTGTCATAGCTTGGTCCACGCCGCGTCGTTGGCCGAAGACGTCACGCAGGCATTGATGAACCGCATTCCGTCCATCCCCGCCGCGATGCCCGGCAGCACGCCCATGGCGCTTTCGCGGCTCGCCCCGCCCTGCACCGCGCGGATCGCATCGGCGGCTTCGTTATAGATTGTGGCGAACCCTTCGAGGTATCCTTCGGGGTGGCCACCGGGAATACGGCTCACCGACTGCGAAGCTTCCGATGCCCCGGCCCCGTTGCGGGTGATCAGACGTTTGGGTTCGCCGAGCGGCGTAAACCACAGGTAGTTGGGATCCTCCTGCGACCACTCCAGACCGCCCTTGTCGCCATAGACACGCAGCTTCAGCGCGTTCTCATTGCCCGGGGCCACTTGGCTTGACCACAGCATGCCGCGCGCGCCGCCAGCAAAACGCAGCATCATATGCGCGTTGTCATCCAGTTTGCGCCCCTTGCCCCAGCTTTGCAGATCTGCGGCAAGGCTTTCGACCTGCAGACCGCTGACAAAGCACGCAAGGTTATGGGCATGAGTGCCAATGTCGCCCACCGAGCCGCCCGCGCCGGAGCGTGCGGGATCGGTCCGCCATTCGGCTTGTTTGACGCCTTCGTTCTCCATCGGCGCTGTCAGCCAGTCCTGCGGGTATTCCGCCTGAACGATGCGGATCTCGCCAAGATCACCCGACGCCACCATCGCCCGCGCTTGGCGGATCATCGGATAGCCGGTGTAATTGTGGGTGAGGATGAAAAGCGCCTCGGCCTCCGCAACGCTGGCCGCCAACGCCTCCGCATCCTCAAGCGTGGAGGTCAGGGGCTTATCGCAGATCACATGGATGCCCTTGGCTAAGAAAGCCTTCGCGGCAGCGGCATGAACGTGGTTGGGCGTGACAATCGAGACCGCCTCGATCCCGTCTTCGCGGGCGGCTTCGGCCTCCGCCATCTCTTCGAAACTGCCGTAGGACCGCGGAATGCCCAGAGCCTCTGCACTGGCAGCGGATTTTTCAGGGGTCGAAGACAGCGCGCCCGCGACCAGATCGAACCGGTCGTCAATGCGCGAAGCGATGCGGTGCACCCCGCCGATAAAGGCGTCATTGCCGCCGCCCACCATGCCAAGTCGAATACGTGCCATCAGTCGATCCCCAGCATCTTGCGGTTTGCCGCCTCATCAGTGCCGCCATCGGCGAAATCGTCAAAGGCCTTGTCCGTCACGCGGATGATGTGATCCTTGACGAACTGCGCCCCTTCGCGCGCGCCGTCTTCGGGGTGTTTCAGGCAGCATTCCCATTCAACCACGGCCCAACCATCGAAATCATTGGCGGCCATTTTGGAAAAGACCGCGCCGAAATCAACCTGACCATCGCCCAAAGACCGGAACCGCCCGGCGCGGTCCGTCCAGCTTTGGTAGCCCGAATAGACCCCTTGCCGCCCGGTGGGATTGAACTCCGCATCCTTGACATGGAACATCTTGATCCGGTCCTTGTAGATGTCGATGTTATCAATATAATCAAGGCATTGCAGCACATAGTGGCTGGGATCGTAGAGCATATTGGCCCGCGCGTGATTGCCCGTGCGCTCCAAGAACATCTCATAAGTGATGCCGTCATGCAGGTCTTCGCCGGGATGGATCTCATAGCAGACATCGACGCCGCAGTCTTCGGCGTGGTTCAGGATCGGCAGCCAACGCGCGGCCAACTCATCAAAGGCGGTCTCAATCAGCCCCGCAGGGCGCTGCGGCCAAGGATAGACGTAAGGCCACGCCAGCGCGCCCGAAAAGGTCGCATGTGCGCCAATCCCCATATTCTTGGACGCCGAAAGCGCCATTTTGACCTGCTCAACCGCCCATTCCTGACGCGCCTTCGGATTGCCGCGCACTTCCTCAACTGCGAAGCCATCAAATGCGGTGTCATAGGCCGGGTGCACCGCGACCAACTGGCCCTGAAGGTGGGTCGAAAGTTCGGTGACCTCTACGCCGTTTTCGACTGCCTTGCCCTTGAATTCGTCGCAGTAATCCTTGCTCGACGCCGCTTTGGCCAAGTCGATCAGCCGCGCGTCCCAACTGGGTACCTGCACACCCTTATAGCCACAATCGGCAGCCCATTTGGTGATGCTGTCCCAAGAATTAAACGGCGCTTCGTCGCCTGCAAACTGCGCCAGAAACAGCGCTGGTCCCTTGATCGTTTTCATGGTGGTCCTCCCTTTCCCCGGCTTAAACGAACCGGTTCACGATATTCTCCAGAATTTCCTGCCGGCCCGAGCGGGGCTGCGGATTGATGCCGTCTTTGGCAACCTGTGCCGCGATGCTGGCCAGATCCCCCTCCAGCATCGCCTTGGCGTCGGGGCTCTCCCACCCCGCGTAGCGTTCATCGCGCATGGCCTCGAGCGTGCCATCCTCCAACATCGCGACGGCGGCTTTGAAGCCCCGCGCGCAGACATCCATCGCGCCTGCATGGGCCGCGACCAGATCGATCGGGTCAAGCGATTGCCGCCGCAGCTTGGCGTCGAAGTTGGTGCCGCCGGTGGTGAACCCGCCCGCTTTGAGCACCTCGTAATAGGCCAGCGCGACCTCGGGGACGTTGTTGGGGAACTGGTCCGTGTCCCAGCCCGATTGATAGTCGTTGCGGTTCATGTCGATGGAGCCGAAGATCCCCAGAGAGGACGCCAGCGCCAATTCATGTTCGAACGAATGGCCCGCAAGGATCGCGTGGCCCTGTTCGATGTTCATCTGAACCTCGCCCTCCAGCCCGAACTCCTTAAGGAAACCATAGACGGTCGCGACATCGAAATCATACTGGTGTTTGGTGGGCTCCTGCGGCTTCGGCTCCACCAGAATGGCACCTTTGAAGCCGATCTTATGTTTGTACTCCACCGCCATCTGCAAGAACCGCCCGGCCTGCTGGCGTTCGCGTTTCAGGTCGGTGTTCAGCAGGGTTTCATAGCCCTCGCGCCCGCCCCAAAGCACATAGTTCTGGCCGTCCAACTTTTGGGTCGCATCCATGCAGGCTTTGACCGTCGCCGCAGACCAGGCAAAGACCTCGGGGTCGGGGCTGGTGGCCGCGCCCGACATAAAGCGGCGGTGACCAAAGAGGTTCGCGGTGCCCCAAAGCAGCTTGGTCTTGGAGCTTTCCATCTTGGTGCCGAGATAGTCGATGATCTCTTCGAAATTGCGCAGGCTCTCGGCAAAGGTATCGCCCTCGGGGCGGATATCGGCGTCGTGCCAGCAAAAGTAGGGCGCGTTCAGCAGGTCGAACATTTCAAACGCCACATCGGCCTTGAGCCGCGCCATGTCCATCGTCTCGCCAAACCACGGGCGGTCAAATGTCTGGCCGCCGAAGGGATCGCCGCCGGGCCACGCAAAGGAATGCCAATAGGCCACAGCAAAGCGCAGGTGGTCTTCCATCCGTTTGCCCATGACCACTTCGTCAGGATTGTAGTGGCGAAAGGCCAGGTCAGACCCTTCTGGATCATAGGACAGGGGCTTAATATCTTTAAAGAAATCACTCATGTATCTTGGGCCTTCATCTGATCGGTCAAAGCGTCGGCGGGCAGATTGTCCCGCACATAAATCGTCGGCACGAGTTCCGGCATCGGCGGCAGGTCTTTCGCGTCAATCAGGGCGCGCAGCACGGTGAACGCGCGGTTGATTTCCACGTCAGGCCGCTGGTCGATGACCAGATCAATCTGCCGCTCCATCAGTGCTTGGCGGGAATGGGCGACAAGCTCATGCACCACGCAAAAGGGGCGTGTCCCCTGCCCGCCGCGAAGGGCGGCGATCAGGCCGCTGTTGCCCGCGCCAACGTTGTAAAGCGCCGTCAGCCCTTGCTGGGTCAGGACCTCTTGCGTCTGCGCCTGAAGCACCTGCGCATCGTCCTTGGTCATGATCGGATCGAGCACCGTAACCTGCGGAAAATCAGCGTTGAGCACTTCGCGAAATCCGGTAAGGCGCTCCGCGTGGTCACGCGCGTCGAGCGAGCCTGCAAAGGTCTGCACCTGCCCGCCCTGCCCGCCATGGGCAAGGCCCACCATCCGCCCGGCAGTGCGCCCGGCGGCGATATTGTCGATGCCGATATAGGCCGCGCGGGCGGCGCGGGGCAGGTCGGAGACAAGGCCCACCACAGCCACCCCTTTGGCGCGCAATTCGGCCAAGGGTG
Source organism: Sulfitobacter sp. D7 (assembly GCF_003611275.1). NCBI lineage: Bacteria > Pseudomonadati > Pseudomonadota > Alphaproteobacteria > Rhodobacterales > Roseobacteraceae > Sulfitobacter > Sulfitobacter sp. D7. The sequence continues at coordinate 107,745 of NZ_CP020695.1, read as the reverse complement.
CCTCAAGCGCAGCGCTTTGCAGCCCGACGATGGCGACACCGTCAAAATCACGCTCAAGCAGGGCCGAGATACTGTCTTGCAGCCCTTCCACCGCGAAGGCTGCGACCTCGATCACCTCGGCGGTCACACGCTCGCTGACGTGATGGGCGGCGGCGTGGTCGATGTGCTGGCGGATACGGTTGAAGAAAGCGTTGGAGCCGCGGGGGATCAAAAACGCGAGCCGGTAGATCCGACCGCGCGACAGGTTGGCCGCCGCGACATTGCGCACATAGCCAAGAGAGGTGACCGCCTCGCGCACCTTGGCGATGGACTTGTCGGCCACATTGCCGCGGTTGTTGATCACCCGGTCCGCGGTTGCATAGCTCACCCCGGCAGCGCGTGCGACATCGCTCAGCGTTGGACTTGTCATGATCCCTCCCCCATCGCACCAACCCTCCCAAGCGGCGCGTCTTGACCCTATCTATGAGGATATTTTGATATACGTCAATCATTTTTGATAGACGTATATCATTTTTGCAGAATGCAAAGCCGCCGCGGGGTTCTAAGGCGGCAGGTAAAGCGTTATTATAAAGGGATTTAAACCGACAGCAGGGCGTCAGCGCCCTACGGCCACTTCATTTTCCTGCATCGGGCCGGGGTGAATGCAGGCCACCTGATGCGCGCCCCGCCCCGGTTCTGGCACCACCTCAGCGCAATCGGCCTGCACGCGCGGGCAGCGGCCCCGGAAAACACAGCCCGAGGGCGGGTTCATCGGGGAGGGCATATCGCCCGTCATCGGCACGATCTGCTTGGCGCGTTCGGCCACGGGGTCGGGGATCGGCACCGCCGAAAGCAACGCCTGCGTATAGGGGTGCTGCGGGTTGTCGTAGAGCTGCGCCTTGGGGGCCTTTTCCATGATGCGGCCCAGATAGAGCACCATGACCTCGTCCGAGATGTTTTTCACCACGCTGAGGTCATGGGCGATAAAGATCATCGCCAGCCCCAGATCGCGTTGCAGCTCCTTCAGCAACTCAATCACCTGCGCTTGGATCGACACATCAAGCGCCGAGACCGGCTCATCGCAGATCAGCAACTTCGGCTCCACGATCAGGGCACGGGCAATGCCGATGCGTTGGCACTGGCCGCCCGAGAACTCATGCGGGTAGCGGTTGATCATCTGCGGCAGCAGACCCACGCGCTCCATCATCTGCGCGACACGGGCGCGGCGTTCCTTGGCAGAGATCTCGGGCCGGTGCGTGCGCAGCGGCTCTGCGATAATCTGGCCCAGCGTCATGCGGGGGTTGAGCGAGGCCAGAGGGTCTTGAAACACCATCTGGATCTCAGAACGGTAGGGTTTCATCTGCCGGGGGGAGAGTGACAGCAGGTCCGTCTCTCCGCGCCAGTTCACCTGCCCCGTCGCCGGGACCATTTGGATCAAACCCCGCGCGAGGGTGGATTTACCACAGCCGGATTCGCCAACCACGCCAAGCGTTTTGCCCGGCTCCAGATCAAAGCTCACCCCGTTCACCGCGTGCAGATAGCGCGGTTTCGTCCAAGGCATGTCGCCAGCGCGGGTGATGGGGAAACGAACGTGGAGATCGCGCACTGAGAGAAGCGGGCTCATGCGGTGACCTCCGAAATCGGACGGTGGCAGGCACGGGCGCGGCCTTCGGCAAAAGGCGCAAGTGGCGGCATCACGCGGCAATCCTCACCGGCGTAGGAGCAGCGCGGGCGGAAAGGGCAGCCCTCGGGCGGGGCGGCCATGTTGGGCGGGTTGCCGGGGATCGCCTTCATGGTGGCGTCTTGGTCATCGACCCGCGGCACGGCAGCCAGAAGGCCACGGGTGTAGGGGTGCGTCGGTTGCGCGAAAAGCGGCTCGGTCGGGCCCTGCTCCATCACGCGGCCACCGTACATCACCAGCACCCGCTCGCAGAAGCCCGCGACGACGCCAAGGTCATGGGTAATGAGGATCGTGGCCATGCCGAAATCCTTTTGCAGATCACCCAGCAGGTCCATGATCTGCGCCTGCACCGTCACGTCGAGCGCGGTGGTCGGCTCATCCGCGATCAGCAGGTCGGGTTTGCACAGCAGCGACATGGCGATCATCACCCGCTGGCGCATCCCGCCGGAGAACTCGTGCGGGAAGAGGCGGATGCGCTCCTTGGCTGCGGGGATCTTTACTGCGTCCAACATCCGCACCGACTCCGCCAGTGCGTCGCGTTTGGACATGCCTTTGTGCAGGGTCAGCACCTCGGTCATCTGGTCGGCGATGCGCATATAGGGATTGAGCGAAGTCATCGGATCTTGAAAGATCATCGCGATCCGCTCAGCCCGCAGTTTGTTCAGCACCTTCGGCTTCGCGCCCAAAATTTCCTGCCCGTCAAACCTTACCGAGCCATCAGTGCGCCCATTCGGCGCGAGCAGTCCCATGACAGAAAAGGCGGTCTGGCTTTTGCCCGACCCGCTTTCGCCCACGATGCCAAGCGTCTCGCCCTTATCGATGGAGAGCGACAGGTCATTGACCGCATGCACGGGGCCGTCTTCACCGTCGAAGGTGACAGAGAGATTGTCGATTTGCAGCAGAGACATCAGCGATCCTTGGGGTCGAGCGCGTCACGCAATCCGTCGCCGATAAAGAACAGGCCAAAGAGCGTGAGACAGAAGAACAGCAGCGGGAAACCCAACTGCCAAGTGGTGCCATAGGCGATGGTGCCCGCCCCTTCGGAGATCAGCGCCCCGAGGGAGGTCAGCGGTTCCTGAATGCCAAGCCCGAGAAAAGAGATGAAGCTTTCCGTCAGGATCATCAGCGGGACCAGCAGCGTGGCGTATACCGCGATGACGCCCAAGAGGTTGGGCACGATATGGCGCAGGATGATGACCGGGGCCGAAACGCCGGTGGCGCGGGCAGCCTCAACAAACTCGCGGCCCTTGATGGTCAGCGTCTGGCCGCGCACGATGCGGGCCATCTCCATCCATGAGATCAGCCCGACGCCCGCAAAAAGAATGGTGATCGAACGGCCATACATCACCAAGAGCAGGATCAGCACGAACATGTAAGGCACGGCCATGAAGATATCGACGAGCCGCATCATGATGCTGTCGGTGCGCCCGCCGAAGTAGCCCGCTACCGCGCCGTAAAGCGTGCCGACCACACAGGCAATCAACGCGCCGACAAGGCCCACCGCGAGGCTGATCTGCGTGCCTTGCACGGTGCGGGCGAACAAATCGCGCCCCAGATCGTCGGTGCCAAAGTAATGGCCGCTTTCAATCGACGGCCCACCCAATTCGACGATCTGGCCCATGACGTTGTAGTCCAATTCCTCGTTCGACCATTGCGCAAAGCTGTTGCCGAAAAGCGCAAAGACCACGACGAAGCCGAGGATCACCAGACCCATCAGCGCCGCCTTGTTGCGAAAGAACCGCCGCCGCGCATCGGCCCAAGGGGAACGCCCCTTGCCCGCAATCTCACTGGCCTCGACCCGTTGTTCGGATGTCATCACCATGTCAGTACCGGATCTTGGGGTCGATCCACCCGTAGAGGATATCGACCACGAGGTTAAAGAAGATGGTCAGCGCGCCCACGAGGATCGTCACCCCCATCATCACCGCGTAATCGCGGTTGAGCGCTGAATCGACGAAAGCCTTGCCGATGCCGCCGGTGGAGAAATAGATATCGACCACCACGGAGCCGGTGATCATCGCCACGAAAGCGGGGCCCAGATAGGAAATCACTGGCAGCATCGCGGGTTTCAGCGCATGGCGCAGGATCACCCGGCGTTCGGGCAGCCCCTTGGCGCGCGCGGTGCGGATGTGGTTCGAGGTCAGCACCTCAAGCATCGACGAGCGGGTGATCCGCGCAATCGAGGCCATGAAGGATGTCGACAGCGCGATCACCGGCATGATCCAATACTCCGGCCCTTGCCACCCGCCCCCGGGCAACCAACCAAGCCAGAGCGTAAAGACCAGCACCAAGATCGGCGCCATGACGAAATTCGGCAGCACCTGCGCCCCGATGGAAACCCCAACCGCGACATAATCGAGCAGCGAGTTGTGCCGCACCGCTGCGGCCACGCCAAGGCCAACGCCGACGATCACTGCGACAGCAAAGGACAACAGCCCATAGGTCAGCGTAATCGGGAAACCTTGGGCGATGATCTCATTCACCGAACGGTCTTTGTAAACAAAGCTCGGCCCGAAATCGAACTCGGTCACGATGCCCCAAACATAGCTGCCGATCTGCTTCCACAGCGGGTCGTCCAGCCCGTATTTCGCATTGAGGTTCGCCAGCACCTGCGGCGGCAATTCACGCTCTGATGTGAAGGGCCCGCCAGGGGCGGAATGCATCAGCAGAAAGGAGATGACGATCAGCACAAGCAGCGTCGGAACAGCGATGGCAAGGCGCTTGAGGATGTAACTGAGCAAGAGGCGCGCGCTCCGGATACGGGGGGGGTTGAGGGGGGGGCAAAATGGAATCGGGCAGCCCGTGCCCTAACCGCCGGGCTGCCCGAATGTCGAGAGGTTACTCCGCGGTACGATAGAGGTCTTTACCGTACCACGTGTTGTTGACGTTATTCTCGGGCAGACCTTCGATGTCTTCCGCGATCATGTCGACGTTGGCGTAGTGGTAGATCGGGATGATCGGCATTTCCTCGGCCAAGATACGCTCCGCATCTTTGTAAAGCGGCTGCGGGTCTTCGGCGGTTTTGCTGTCCTTCATGAGCTTGTCATAAGCGTCATTGTAGAACTCGCCGTTGTTGTGGCCCGAATATGAGGTCAGCAGATCGAGGTAGGTCGAGGCCTCGTTGTAGTCGCCGCACCATGCATAGCGCGCCATGTCGTAGTCTTGGCGCTGCATGCGGTCGGTGTGCACTTTCCACTCGTAGTTATCCAGCGTGAGGTTCACGCCGATCTGCTTGAGCATCTGCGAGGCCGCGATGGCGATCTTTTTGTGATCTTCCGATGTGTTGTACTGCAGCGTCAGGTCGAGCGGGTTGTCGGGGCCATATCCCGCCTCGGCCAACAGTTCTTTGGCCTTTTCCACGCGCTGCGCCTGATCCATATTGTCGGCCCAATCCAACTCGGGACGCTCGAAATCGGCAATCGCCCAGTGGGTCCAGTTGTACGACGGTTTCTGACCGCCTTGCAGGATACGCTCGACAATGATGTCGCGGTCGATGGCATAGGCCAAGGCTTTGCGTACATTGACGTTTTTCAGCGCCTCGGGGCCCTTTTCCCCTACGTTCAGCATGTAGATATACGAGCAGTTATAGGGGGTTGAGACCGCCTGTTCGGGGTACTCTTTCTTCAGACGCGGGTACTGCCCGGCGGGGATATCCACGCGGTCCAACTCACCCGCCAGATAGCGGGTCAGCGCTTGGTTCACGTCATTGATCGTGAGCGCGGTGATCTTCTCCATCACCACGTTGTCGGTATCCCAATAGGTGTCGTTCTTCTCCATCACGACACGTTCGCCCAACTGATGCTCGACCAGTTTATAAGCGCCGTTGCCGACGAGCGTGCCCGCATCGGTCCAATCGTCGCCATGCTCTTCCACCACGCTTTGCAGCACGGGGAAGGTCGACCCATGCACCAGCATCTGCGGGAAATAGGGCAGCGGCGTGGTGATCTTGACCTCAAGCGTGTGGTCGTCGACGGCTTGGATGCCCAATTCCTCGGGCGACTTGTCACCGGCGATGATCTCAGGCGCGTTTTCGACCTGCATCAACTCCATGTACCATGCGTATTCCGACGCGGTCGCCGGGTCCGCCAAACGGCGCCAAGAATAGACGAAATCATTGGCCGTGACCGGATCGCCATTGGACCATTTGGCGTCTTTGCGCAGGTTGAACGTATAGGTCTTGCCGTCTTCGGAGACCTCATGATCCAGCGCCACACCGGGGACCAGTTCGCCATTGCCGTCTTCGTTATAAAGCCCTTCAAAGAGGTTGCGCAGCACGTCCGAACCTTCGACATCGGTGTTGATCTGCGGGTCCATCGACTTGATCGCGTCAAGCAGCCAGAAGGTATAGCTTTGATCTTCGGCAAGGTTCACACCCTCGGGGACATCGGCGGCTTGGGCCTGAAACGCAAGGCTGAGCGCCAATGCGGAGGATGCAAGTGTGGTGCGTAGCTTCATGGTGACTCTCCGTTGTTTGAAAGTTCGTGTTCTGATTGAAAAGTAATCAATCGAAAACGAAGAGCACATGCAAGACGTTGCCTCGCGTCAGCCAAGGACGGCGGCTTCGCGCCGAGGCGGCGCGGCGGTAGCGCGGCGAATATCCACCCCGCGCCCCGCCCCCACTCAGGCCGGGGGATCGGGGTTCAATTTGGCGAAAGGGATGGGCGCCTAACCGCGTGCCCCCCAAGTGTCGGACAGTCGGTAGCCGCCGGGCCACGGGTCATCGGGGTCTAGCATGTGCTGGTGGATGCCTGTGACCCAGCCCCGCCCAGAGAGTTCGGGAAGGATCGCCGGATGATCGCCGACGCGCGTCTCGCCCAAGATCCGCCCGGTAAAGGTCGAGCCGATCAGCGAGACCGTGGTCAGGCTGTCCTCCACCCCCATTTCCCCCCGCGCATGCAGCAGCGCCATCCGCGCGCAGAGCGCCGTGCCCGTGGGGGAGCGATCGACCTTGCCCGGCTGGATTGCCACCGCCGCCCCGGCGCGCAGACCGGTCGCGTCGCGGATGACTGGCCCGGCAAAAAGGCAAAATGAGAAATGCTGCCAATCGGGGTTCTCGGGGTGCTCAAACCGCATCGCAGCATTCGCGGCATTGGTGATCCGCACGCCGAGGCGGGCGATGTCATGGGCCTCATGCGCCTCCAGCGAAAACCCCATCGCCGCGGCATCGACGACCACGAAACTGTCGCCGCCATAGGCGGTATCGACGGTGAGCCTGCCCAGCCCTTCGACCTCAAGCGGCACATCCAACCGGGCGGCGAAGCTCGGCAGGTTCTGCACGAAAATACGCTCCGCCTTGCCATTGCGACATTCCGCGCGGACCTTCACCAGCCCGCCCGGCGCTTCGAGCGTTAGCTCCGTCACCGGTTCGGTCATCGGCAGGATCCCCCCGTCCAGCAGGACAGTCGACACGCAGATCGAGTTGGAGCCCGACATCGGCGGCGTGTCCTCCGGCTCCATGATGATAAAGGCCGCATCGGCGCGCGGGTCTTTCGGCGGGACGAGCAGGTTCACATGGCGAAACACCCCGCCGCGCGGCTCGTTCAGCACGAAGTTGCGGAGCGTCTGGTCCCGCGCGATCCAACGGCTTTGCTCCCAAAGCGTGTCGCCGGGGGGCGGGGTGACACCGCCGACGATCACATCGCCGACTTCGCCCTCGGCATGGGCAGAAATGACGTGAACGGTCTTACTGCTACGCATTGTTTGTCTCCTCCTCAGCCAGCCATTTGGGCAAAGCTTCTCCGGCCTGCCCGGTCACGGCAGCATCCACGCAATCGGCGATGCTGCCAAAGCGCACTCCACGGCCTGAAAGGCCCGGTGCGTAATGGGCATATTTGCCCGAGTTGGTCATCAACACCTTGGTCGAGGGCGGGAAGACCGGCTCGGAAATCGAGCACCAGCAGATGTCGGGCACGACCTGCACCCCTGCCGCTTCGAGCCGCGCCACGGTGCCGTCGTCGCGCGCCGCCGTGAGCGTGTCATGCCCAAGGGTAACGATAACCGCCGTGTCTGGGTGACGTTTTCGCCCGGCCAGAGCCGCATCCAAAGCTCGGCATTCCGCGAGCGAGAAATGCGGGCTGCCGAAGGCCACGAGATCGACCTGCGCAGGCCCCGCGTTGAATTGCCGCCAGACACGGCGCAGGTCTTTGGACGTGATGCGCAGCGTATCGGCCTTAGCCACGGGGGGCAGATCGGCTTCGGGCGTGACGCCTGCCACATGCAGCATCGGCGCGGCGGAGGTGGTGCCAAAGGCGGCGCAGAGCGCTTTGAGGTCATCCTCGTTCGGCGCAGCGGTTTCCAGCCCGCGCAGCAGCGGGATCCGGTCCGGTGCCGCCTGCCCCGCCAGCCAGCCGAGCATCGGCCAGATCGCCTCGTCATATTGCGCGGGCAATGCCACATCGATCACCCGGCGTGGGGCGCGGTGTTCATCCAGATAGACCCCCGAAAGCGGCGCGCGTGCGGTCAGCGCGATGCACAGGTCGAGGAAATCGGGATGTTTCACCGTCCGCGCGCCAAGCACGCTATTGGCATAGATCACGGCGTTGGATTCAGACCACGCGATGAACTCGCCGCGCTCGGGCGGGGCGGGCAGCTGGTAAGGCGCGCAGGTGAAACTGGGCCGCGCACCCATGGTAACATAGGCATCGGCCAGACGGCTGGCGGGCAGGCCGAAATCCGGCGGCACGCCTTGCGCGCGCCAGTTGCCGTGATCGACCGAGATGGCGTTCATCGTCGTTGGCACCCGCACCTGCGAGCCCATATCGGCCATGGTCTGGGCAAAAAGCAGATTGGCCGGGCTGGCGTAGATGCAGCCGTCGATATGCACGCGGGTCACGTCGACCAGCCTCTCGGCCCCCTGCCCGCGCGCCATGGTGCAGATGATCTCCATCGCCAGTTGCACGGCCGGGCCGTGGGCTCCGTCCAGCATCGCTTGATCCTCAGCGGTGAGATGCAGATCGCGGGCGGGCCTGTCGGACAGCGGCAAGTCCCACTCATCCGTGCTCAGCATCTCCGGCGTAATCCGCGCGCTGCGCGCTTTGGCGAGCAGGTCGTAGTCGTTTGCGCCGAGGCGCAGTACCGCGAGCGGCTTGTCGAACATTTTGCCCGCGATCAGCGCCCCCAAGGTCAGGATGTCTTCGGCCTCGCGGAAAACCAAGGCGGCGGGCGCATGGCCATTCAGCGCCAGTTCCAACAGCACGCCACTGCCGGTGCAAGACCCCCGACTGGTGGACATCAACACGATCTTCCCCGCCAGCGACTGACCGCACAGCGGGTGATGCGCGTCGATGACCTTGCCGCTGGCCGGATCGACGCCACCCCAGAAACTCAACCCCTCGGGCGAGACGAGCACCGCGCCTTGGGCCTCGGCGGGAACGATGATTTGCGCCATGGGGAGCCTTTCCAAGTCAGGTGACGACAAAGCCATGCGCGAAGGGATCACGCTCGTCGATAAAGATGGTGTTAAAGCCGGTGACCCGGGCCCAACCGGCGATGGAGGGGATGATCGCGGGCTTTCCCGCCACCTCCGCCGCTGCTTCGACGCGGCCGTTGAACATCGACCCGATGATGGATTCATGCACGAAATCATCGCCCACCTTTAGCTTCCCCTTGGCAGCAAGCTGCGCCATCCGGGCAGAGGTGCCGGTGCCGCAAGGCGAACGGTCGATCGCCTTGTCGCCGTAGAAGACCGCGTTGCGGGCGTGAGCCTCGGGGGCTTGGGCATCACCGGTCCATAGGATGTGGCTTAGCCCGTTGATGGCGGGGTGTTCGGGGTGGATGAATTCGTATTTCGCGTTCAGCGCCGTGCGGAGTTTCGGGCTGAGACCGACCAGTTCGGAGACCGAGAAATCTGCCATATCGCGGAAGTTTTTCTGCGGCTCGACGATGGCGTAGAAATTGCCGCCATAGGCCACATCGACCACCACTTCGCCCAATCCGTCGACCTCAGCCGTCAGCCCTTCGGCATGGAGGAAGGCTGGCACATTGGTCAGCCGTACTTCTTCGACGAAACGCCCCTCTTGGCGGTAGGTCACATCGACCCGCCCGGCGGGGGTCTCAAGGCGCAACTGGCCGGGGGAGGCAGGTGTCACCAGTCCGTTTTCCAGCGCGATGGTGACCGTGCCGATGGTGCCGTGGCCGCACATCGGCAGGCAGCCCGAAGTTTCGATGAAGAGAACGGCGATGTCGCAATCATCCCGTGTCGGCGGATAAAGGATCGCGCCCGACATCTGGTCATGGCCGCGCGGCTCGAACATCAGACCGGTGCGGATCCAGTCGTATTCCGCCAGAAAATGCGCGCGTTTTTCCAGCATGTTCGCACCTTTGAGCAGGGGCGCGCCGCCGGTGACGAGCCGTACCGGATTGCCGCAGGTGTGGCCGTCGATACAAGGAAATGTGTGTTGCGTCATGTCAGCCTCTAGAAACGGGCGGGAGAGAAGGGGGTCAGATCGATGCCGGGGTCTTGGCCGGTCATCAGGTCCGCGATGATAGCGGCGGTGCCCGCCGATTGGGTGAGGCCAAGATGCCCGTGGCCGAAGGCGCAGAAGACATCCGGGCGGTTTGGCAATGCCCCGATGGCAGGCAGGCTGTCGGGGAGCGAGGGGCGGAAACCCATCCATTGCGTGCCACCCGAGGTGTCGAGCCCCGGCAGGAAGCGCTTGGCCTTTTTCAGCATCGCATCGGCGCGGGCAAAGTTCGGCGGCAGGTCGAGCCCGCCCAGTTCCACCGCCCCGCCAACGCGCAGGCCGTCGCCGACCTTGCTGATGACAAAGCCATGGCCGCCGAAGGTGATCTGACGCTTCAGGTCGAAGGCCCCGGCGGGCAGCGTCGTGTTATAGCCTCGCTCGGTCTCCAGCGGGATTTTCGCGCCGGCGGTGAGGGCCAAGTGATGCGAGTGCGCACCTGCGGCCAGCACGACGCAGCCGGGGATCATGCCATCGGAGGTTTCGACCCCGCCCGCAACCAGACGCTCGGCGCGAGTGATCGTGATCTCGCCACCCCCTGCCCGGAAGCGTTCTGCCATCGCCAGCACATAGTCACGCGGGTCCGAAATCGACTGCCACTCCGGGGTGAAGGTCGCATGGGTGAAGCCGGGCGCAAGACCGGGTTGATAGGCCGCAATCTCATCGCCCTTTAGATGCGTGAAGGCGATCCCCGCCTCTTCGCGGGCTTGCCAACCGGGGAGTGACGCGCGGAACTCGGTCTCGGCTTCATAGACCTGCAACTGCCCGTCGTGCCGCAGCATATGCGCCAGACCGCTCATCTCCAGATGCGGTTCAAGGGCGGCTTGCGAGAGCTTCATCAGTGCCGTCTGCGCCACGGTCGAGGCGCGCACCTGCGCGGGCCAACTCGCTTTCCAAAAGCGCCACATCCACGGCGCGATCCGCGCGGCATAGCGCGGCGGCACGGAAAGCGGCCCAAGCGGATCAAGCAGCCACTTCGGCGCTTGCCGGATCATCCGGGGCGAAGCCAGCGGCAGGATCTCGGTAAAAGCAAAAGCACCCGCATTGCCCGCCGACGCCCCCGCTGCCGGACCTTCGCGGTCGATCACCCGCACGGGCAACCCGCGCGCCTGAAGCGCCAGCGCGGTAGACAGGCCCACCACGCCAGCGCCGACAACCGTCACCGGAGATTGGCTCATTACCGGACGCTCGACAGGAATTGGCGGGTCTCTTCTTGCTGCGGATCGCCAAAGATTTGATCCGGCGCGCCGATCTCGGCCATGACGCCCTTGTGAAAGAACGCCACACGGTCCGACACATCGCGTGCGAAACTCATCTCATGGGTGACACAGATCATCGTCATCCCCTCATCTGCCAGCAATTTGAGCGTGTCCAGCACCTCGCCCACCAGTTGCGGGTCGAGCGCCGAGGTCACCTCGTCGAAGAGAATGTAATCGGGCGACATCGCCAATGCACGCGCAATCGCCATCCGCTGTTGCTGCCCGCCCGACAGGCGGCTGGGGTAGACGCCCAGCTTGTCGGCCAGCCCCACATGCGAAAGCTGCTGCACCGCGATCTCTTCGGCTTCTTTGCGGCCCATACCTTTGACCTTGCGCGGAGCCAGCGTGACGTTTTCCAGCACCGTCAGATGCGGGAAGGCGTTGAATTGCTGGAACACGATGCCGATTTTGCGGCGCAGCTTGTTCAGGTCGGTGTCGCGGGCGTGGACCTCGGTGCCGTCGACCACGATGCGGCCATTGTCGATCGGCTCCAACCCGTTGATGCAGGTCAGCAGCGTCGATTTGCCCGAACCAGAGCCGCCGATCACCGAGACGACCTCGCCCTTCTGCACGGTCAGGTCGATGCCCTTGAGCACCTGAAGTGCGCCAAAGGATTTATGGACGTTTTCAATCTCAATCATTTTCTTGCCACCTTTTTTCCAAGCGGCTGCCAAGCCGGGCAATGGGGAAACTGAGCGCGAAGTAGATCGCACCCGTCACGAGCAGGATGAACATCGGCTCTTGCAGGCGTGTCACCAGAATTTGCGAGGCGCGCAGCAATTCGATGATGCCAAGCCACATCACCAGCGCGCTGTCTTTCATCACGCCAAGCGTCAGGCCGATCCAACTGGGCAGGCCCACGCGCAGCGCCATGGGAAAGACGATCTGCGTGAGGTCTTGGCCCCATGTCATGCCGAGCGAGCGCGCCGCACGGCGGGTGACCGAAGGCACCGCCTCAATCGCGCCGCGCACGATCTCGGTGCAATAGGCCGAGGTATAAAGCGCCAGCACGATGCAGGAGGTCACGAAGGGGGAAATCCCCCAGCCCGCGATGGCCTGAAAAGCGTTGGCGAGGATCAGCTGGATCAGCAGCGGAACCGAGCGGAAGATATCCAGCACAAAGGTCAGCGGCAGGGCCGCCCAAGGGCTGATCTGGCTGCGCAGCACCCCGAAGAAGACGCCAAGCAGCGTGCCGCCCACCACCGCAAAGGCGGTGACCGAAAGCGTCACACCCGCGCCTTTGAGCATGAACATTAAGTCGTTGAAGGTCAGAGCCGTATCAAACATCTATTCTCTTCCTTCAGTAGCGAAACAGGCGGGCGGCCATGAGCCGTGCGCCGAGCATCACGGCCTTGGCGATCACGTAGTAGATCACCGCCGCCAATGCGAAGAATTCAAAGGTCCGGAAGCTGCGCGCATTGAGGTCTTGTGTGACCCCCGCGAGGTCCGAATTCAGGCCCACCGTGACACCCAGGGATGTCATCAAAATCGCCCAGATCATCTGGTTTGTGGTTGGCAGAAACGAGATGCGGAACATCTGCGGCACGATGATCAGGCGAAACGCTTTTGCTTGCCCCATGCCCAGTGACCGACCGGCGCGCAGCTGCGTGTCCGGAATGGCCCGCATCGCGCCGCGGAACGTCTCGCACAGGTAGCCCGCGTTGTTGAAGGCGATCCCGGCCAGCAGTGCGGCATAGGGGCTGAGGTAGATCCCGAAAGACCCAAGCCCGAAATGCGCCATGTAAATCTGAAAAAGTGCGGGGGTGTTCCGCGCCACTTCGACCCATGCGGTCGCAGGTGCCCGCAGCCAGCGCGATTTGGCATCGCGGCCCACGGCCAGCAGCACGGCGATGGCAACGCCGATCAGCATCGACAGGATCGATATCTGCAGCGTGACCAGCGCGCCTTCCAGCATTTCTGGGAAAGCGCGAAAGGCCTGTCGCCATTGAAAGGTGTAGTTGCCCATCATTTGCTCCGATCAGCGGTTATCGGCAGACGGGGGCCGCAAGCTGCGGCCCCCGCATCCATCAACGATAGGCTTTGGCGATGGTCAGGTCAGGCGCGTCGCCGCCGACCCATTTGTCGAACAATTCCTGATAGCGGCCCGAGCGCACCTGCTGGTTCACGAAGAGATCGAGATAGTTCAGCAGACCGTATTCCTGACGCAGGCCGATCAGACCGACATAGTCCACATCAAAGGGCGCATCGCCCGCGATGGTCAGACCTTCGAATTTGCCGCCGTTGACGATGGAAGACGCCACGGTGGAAGTCACGACGGTCGCGTCGATCTGACCTTGGGACAGGGACAGGAACACATCGGCTTGGCTCTGATAGGAGCGGAAGCTGCCCTCGTCCCATGCGTCGACCTGCTCTTCCAGCGCGATGGCCTCAAACGTGCCTGCGACGGAGCCGACGGTTTTGCCCTTGAGGCTTTCAAAGCTGTCGACGCCTGCGTCTTCGCGCGTCAGCACAACGTTGGTAAATGCGAAGTAGGGGACCGAAAAACCGACTGTCTTCGCCCGTTCCAGCGTGTCGGACGTGGAGGCAACGCCTACATCCGCGCGGCCAGAAACAAGCGCGGGGATACGGTCAGGGAAAGGCGTCTCAACGATCTCGGCCTCGACACCAAGTGCTGCGGCCAGATCGTTGCAGTAATCCACGTCGAAGCCGACGGGCGTGTTGCTGTCATCGCGCGAGCCCATGGGCGGGAAGTCCAGCACCACGGCGCAGCGCAGCGTGCCCGAAGAAATGATGTCGTCCAGTTTGTCGGCCTGAGCGGCGGTGCCGATCACGGTGGCGGCCACGAGGCTCCCGGCGAGTTGCGTGAATTTCATAGATATCTCCCTCTTGGGTTGGTCGCCCCCGACTCTCTCTGGGCGGGGTACGGGGTGGTATGAAGGAACTATGTCCTCATTAAAAATACAATATGTATTTTTAACTTTTATCAGTGTGTCGACATATTTTTGAACTATTGAGACGCTATCGTCGTTGTCTGGGGATGGGATAGAGCCGCAGCCGCTCCCTTTTCAGGCTGAAATGAGAAAGCCAGACACGCGGCCCGGCTTTCTCGGTCTGGGGTCACTCCGCCGCGTCTTCGGGCAGGAGCGCCGCAGGCAGGTTCTGATAGGAAACAGGCCGCAGGAAACGCCGGATCGACAGGGTGCCCACACTGGTCGCGCCAAAGTTGGTGCTGGCCGGATAGGGCCCGCCGTGCACCATGGAATCCACCACCTCGACGCCGGTGGGGAAGCCGTTTGCCAACAGACGTCCGGCTTTGCGTTCCAGCACCGGCATCAAGACCCGCGCGGCCTTAACATCCGCGTCACCCATATGCAGGGTGATGGTCAACTGCCCGTCCAGATCGAGAGCCAGCGCGCGCATCTCTTCCAGCGAAGCAACCCGCACCACCAGCCCCAGCGGGCCAAAGACTTCTTCATGCAGCGCCGGGTTGGCTTTGAACTCTGCGCCCGTGGTCTCGAACAGGGCCGGGGCGGCGTTGCGGCCAGTGCTGTCGGCTACATGCACTTGGCGCAGGCTTTGCGCGGCCTTGAACGTGTCGCGGCCTGCACAGAAGGCCTGCGCGATACCGTCGGTCAGCATGACCTGTTCGGCCACGTCTTGCAGTGCGGTGGCGGCACTTTGCACGAAGGCGTCTGCCCCTGCCCCGTCGATCACCACGGCAATGCCCGGATTGGTGCAGAACTGGCCCGCGCCCATGGTCAGGGACGCGGCCCAGCCTTTGCCCAGTTCCTCGGCCCGTGCCTCCATCGCGGCGGGGAGCATGAACATAGGGTTGACCGAGCCCAATTCACCAAAGAAGGGGATCGGCTCTGGCCGCGCGGCGCAGAGATCGAACAGCGCCCGCCCCCCCGCGAGAGAGCCGGTGAAACCCACGGCCTTGATCAGCGGATGCTGCACCACGGCCTGACCGACAGCGCGGTTGCCGCCTTGGATCAGCGAAAACACCCCGCGCGGCATGCCGCAGCTTTCAACCGCTGCATGAATCGCTTCGGCAACGATCTCTCCGGTGCCGGGGTGGGCGGAGTGACCTTTGACCACGACCGGGCAGCCTGCCGCCAGCGCCGCCGCCGTGTCACCGCCTGCGACCGAGAAAGCCAGCGGGAAGTTCGACGCACCAAAGACGGCCACGGGGCCGATGGGGCGTTGCACCATGGTGATCGCCGGGCGCGGGGCGGGTTGGCGTTCGGGCATGGCAGCATCGAAACGCCGGTCGAGATATGCACCCTTCTCGATATGTGCCGCGAATAGGCGCAGTTGGCCAACGGTCCGGCCCCGCTCTCCTTCCAGACGCGCTGCGGGCAGGCCGCTTTCTTGGCTGCCGATCTCGGTGATTTCGGCGCCGCGGGCGTCGATCTCATCGGCGATGGCGTTCAGAAACTTGGCGCGGGTGGCCCGGCTGGAATAGCCGTAATCCCAAAACGCCGCTTCGGCGGCTTCGCAGGCTTGGTCGACCAAATCTACCGTCCCGACCGAGAATTCATGCACAGGCCCATGGGCGGGGCTAGAGCTAAAGCGGTCGTCCGTGGCGATCCATTCGCCAGCGATCAGGTGTTTGCCATGGGGGGTAAAGGCCATCATTTATCCTTTCATGCGGGCCGCGGCCCGGTGTCAGCTTGCGTCTCTGCGCAACTGCATACATGATGTATGCATGATTGCAACCCAAGCCCTGCGAGGATCCAGATGACCGATACGACCCTGTCCCACGACGCCCTAAACGGAATTGTCATGCAGATTTTCCAAGGCGCGGGCCTGTCGCCGCAGAATGCCGCCGCCCTCGCGCGGGTGATCGTGGCGGGCGAAGGCGATGCCTGCAAATCCCACGGCATCTACCGGATCGAAGGGTGCCTGCGCACGATCAAGGCGGGCAAAGTGGTGCCCGATGCGGTGCCGCAGATGCACCAAGACGACAGCGCCATTGTGCGGGTGAATGCGGGAGGCGGCTTTTCCAACGCTGCATTCGACGCGGGCGCGCCGGTGCTGGCAGAGCGTTGCCGCACGACCGGGATCGCCGCCATGGTGATCAACGATTGCACCCATTTCGCCGCCCTCTGGCCCGAGATTGAGACGTTGACCGATATGGGCCTCGCCGCCATGGCGATGTGCCCCAGCTATGCCAGCGTGGCCCCGTCGGGCGGCACCGACCCCTTGATGGGGACCAACCCTTTCGCCTTTGGCTGGCCACGGGCAGAGGGCGACCCTTACGTCTTTGATTTTGCCACCAGCGTCGCCGCGCGGGGAGAGATCGAATTGCACCGCCGCGCGGGCACGCCCCTGCCCGAAGGCTGGGCCATCGCGCCAGACGGCAGGCCCACGACCGAGCCCGAAGCCGCCCTTGCCGGGGCCATGTTGCCCTTTGGTGGCCATAAGGGCTCCGCCATTTCCACCATGATCGAACTGCTCGCCGGGGTGATGATCGGCGACCTGACCAGCCCAGAGGCGCGCGACGCCTTGGGCTCTCTCACCCTCGCGCCGGCGCATGGTGAGTTGATCATCGCCTTCGACCCGGAAAAGTTTGCCGCTGGCCGCCCCGGTGATCCCTTTGCGCGGGCGGAAACGCTCTTTGCCGCGATCACGGGCCAAGGGGCGCGGCTGCCCTCGCAGCGCCGGTTCAAGGCCCGCGCTGAAACCCGCGCAAAGGGGATTCCCCTGACGGAGGTCGAAATGCAAAGCCTAGAGCGCTTGTTGGCCGACGGGCTCGACGCGGTTTGACCCCCTCCCGCGCTTCGGCCCCGTCTGAGGTTGGAGCGCTGAGAGCCGTAGCATGCCCCCAAAGCCCCACCAATGGCGCCGCTTCACAGGATCGAATGTCAAAAAAAGCGGCGATGCTACGGTAATCTGGGCAAAATTTTGTGCAGACCCCGGCAAGCAAAGCCCGGATAGGCGATTTTCCGCGCTGCTCTGCAGCATTCCGCTGAAAGTTACTGAATCAAGTTTCCAGCGCCGCCGAAAGGATTAGATAGGGAAAAAATTGCACACTCTTAACGTGTCTCTCGGGGTATTGTTTTGCCAAATTCTTCTACTACACGATCGAAAAAATTGCGGACCGAAGGCTTAGAGCGGCGTCAGTTTCTGACCCTCTCAGCCGCGTCCTTTGCCGCCGCGCTGATGCCGCTGCGCGGTCGCGCGCAAGAGGTGCCTGCCGCCTCCTTCACATTCGACAATCTGGTCAATGACATGCGGGACTTGGCGCAGTCGTCCTATGCGGCTCCGAAGCCGGTCAAAGGGTTCCTCGCCGATCTTGATTACGACGCTTACCAACGGATTCGATTCCGACCCGAACAGGCGCGCTGGCAGGAAAAGGGCGTTACCTTTAGGTTGCACGCCTTCCACCCCGGCTGGCTGTTCAAAGAAGCGGTGAAGATCAACGAGGTCCGGGGCGAGACGGTTGAGCCCATGGGCTTCACCACCGCGGATTTTGAATATGACGACGCGGCGCTTGCCAAGTCGATCCCCCCCAATGCCGAGATGCCGGGCGTTGCCGGTTTCCGTCTGCACACCCCACTCAACCGCGCCGATATTTTCGACGAATTGATCGTCTTCCAAGGCGCGAGCTATTTCCGCGCTCTGGGGAAAGACACGCTTTATGGGCTGAGCGCGCGTGGTCTTGCCGTCAACACCGGCCTGCCCGAAGGCGAGGAGTTCCCCCGTTTCAGCGAGGTCTGGCTGCGCCGTCCCGAACCGGGCGATAGCAGCGCCACGATCTATGCCGCACTCGACAGCCCGTCGGTGACCGGCGCCTATAGGTTCGTGATCACACCGGGCGACGACACCACCGTCGAGGTCACCATGCGGCTGTTCCTGCGCAAAGATATCAAGCAGCTTGGCATCGCGCCCCTGACCTCGATGTTCCTGCACAATGGCGCGGACAAGGGCAGCTTTGACGATTTCCGCCCCTCGGTTCACGACAGCGAAGTCTTGGTGCTGAACGCGGGCAAGGATGCGACCCTCTGCCGCCCGCTGAACAATCCGCCGCGTTTGGCGAGTTCCTATTTCGGGGCGCAGAGCCCGCGCTCCTTCGGGCTGGCACAGCGCAACCGGGACTTTGAGCATTACCTCGATGCGCAGGCCCATTACGAACGGCGCCCCTCTTTGATGATTGAACCCTTGGGCGACTGGGGCAAGGGCACGGTGCGACTGGTCGAAATTCCCTCCGATCTGGAGGGCAATGACAACATCGTCGCCTATTGGATTCCCGAGGGCGAAACCCGGGCCGGTGATGAATTGGCCTATGATTACCGCATGCACTGGGGGATGAACCCACCGGGCGCGACCCCGCAGACCCTTGGCCGCGTGGTGCGGCTGCGTTCGGGCCACGGCGGGGTTGCGGGGGTAGAGGCAGATACGCAAACCCGCAAATTCGTCATCGACTTTGCCGGCGGACAGCTGAGCGATATGCCAAGCGACGCAGAGTTGGAGCCGATCGCCAGCGCGCAGAACGGCGAAATCGTCGAGGCGATCCTGAGCCGGGTAGATGGCAGAGACGAATGGCGGCTGGTGCTGGAACTGCGTGCAGAGCCTGACGCCATCGTCGAAATCAAGGCAGTTCTATCGGGATATGACCGCAATCTTACAGAGACATGGGTGTACCAATGGATCAACGCATGAACCTTCAAGACGCGACGACCCCCTATTCCGCAATGACGGTTGAGGCCGAGACCTGGATGCCGCCCGCCGCCCCGCTTGCCATGCCACGGCAGACCTTGGAACGGCGCGGCCATCTGGCCGGGCTGGCCGATGTCGCGCGGGCGTTCCTGCTGCGGCGCAAGGCCTAGGTTCAATGACACTTCAGCAAAGGCAGCTTGCGGCGGACGGGGCGACCCGTTTTGCACGGGCGGTCGCCGTCTTTTTGTCTCTCGGCTGTGCGGCCCTTGCGTCAATGCTTTTGGCCGAGGCGGCGGCGCGCGATGGGTTCAGCGGGTGGGACGGCATCCGCGCCCTGCTCGTTTTCGCGACCACGGCTTGGCTGGCTTGGGGGGCGTCATTGGCGCTGATCGGGCTTTTCGGCGGCAGATCAACGCCTCCCCGCCCCGCGCTGGACGCGCCGCAGCCGCGCACCGTGATCGCGGTACCCATCTGCAACGAAGACCCGCTGACCACTTTTGCCCGCATCGCCGCGATTGACCGATCTGTCACCCGGGCCGGTGTGACGGCGGATTTCGTCGTTCTGTCGGACACGCGCGATGACGCACTCGCCGGGAAAGAGCAATTCGCCTTTGCCCGATTGCTGCGCGAGACAGATGGCCAAGGGCGTATTTTCTACCGCAGACGGCGCGACAATGCGGGCCGCAAGGCGGGCAATATCGAAGAGTTCATTCGCATCTCCGGCGGGGCCTATGACCTTGCGGTGATCCTTGACGCCGACAGTCTGATGGAGGGCGAGACGATCCGCGCCATGATCGCGCGGATGCAAGCCGATCCGCAATTGGGGTTGCTACAGACCCTGCCCAAGATCATCGGCGCGCGGTCTTTCTTTGGCCGGGCACTGCAATTCGCCTCGTGGTTTCATGGCCCGATCTTCACCCGTGGCCTTGCCCGTATGCAGGGCCCGACGGGGCCCTTCTGGGGCCATAACGCAATCATCCGCGTCCGCGCCTTCGCCGAAAGCTGTGGGCTGCCCGAGCTTTCCGGCCCGCCGCCCTTGGGCGGGCATATTCTCAGCCATGACTATGTCGAGGCGGCGTTGCTTGCCCGCGCCGGTTGGAAGGTCGAGGTGGATGAAACCTTGGGCGGCTCTTTCGAAGAAGGCCCTGAGAATGTCCTGTCCTTTGCGCGGCGAGAGCGGCGTTGGTGCCAAGGCAACCTGCAACATGCGCGGCTGATCTTTGCCCCCGGGCTGGCGGGCTGGAGCCGGTTTGTCTTTTTGCAGAACGTCACCGCCTATGTCGTCTCCCTTCTTTGGGCGGCGTTTCTGATCACCTCGGCCATCAGCACGCTTTACGCGCCGCCGCCTGAGTATTTCCCCGGCCCCTATCAGCTTTTCCCCGTCTTCCCCGACACCAGCACGCGCGAGATCACGCTGCTGGCCTTGGGCGTTTTGGGTCTGCTGGTGGTGCCGAAGCTGCTGATCTTGCTGCACGCGATCCTGACCAAGCGCGCACGCGACTTTGGCCGTAGCCTGCGCATGTCGCTCTCGGTTCTGACCGAGATCGTGCTGACCACGCTTTTGGCCCCCTTGATGCTGCTCTATCACAGCCGCGCGGTGTTGCAGGTGCTCTCGGGCCAAGACGGGGGCTGGCCTGCCAACCAACGCAACGAAGGCCGGTTGAGCTTGGCGGATGGCTGGGCGGCGGGCCGGTGGATCGTTTTCATTGGCGCGGCGATCATCGCGGCGGTGCAATGGGTCGCGCCTGACCTGACGATCTGGCTGCTGCCCGTGGCGGTTCCGATGCTGTTGGCCCCGCTGCTTATCGCATGGACCTCCCGCCCCCTGCCTCGCACGCTCTTTGCCGTGCCGGAGGATGCGGCACCGCTGGATGTCGTCGCGGGATACGACAGTATCTGCGATGTCTGGCGGCTGACGTGGAATGACGAACATCTGATGGCGAAACCCAAAGCGGCGGACCTGACCCATGCCCCAGCCTAGCACCGGGCTGTCGCCTGCGGCGAGATCGCTCGGCTCTGCCCCCACGGCCAAACCTGCCCGCGACCCGCGCATCGATGTGTTTCGCGGTTTGGCGTTGGTGATGATTTTCATCAACCACGTCCCCGGCAACCCCTATGAAGCTCTGACCATCCGCAACCTAGGCTTTGCCGACGCTGCAGAGGCGTTCTTTTTGATGTCGGGCATCGCGGCGGGATTGGCCTATACGCCCCGGTTCATTGAGAGAGACCGCCTGCGCCACGGCCTTTGGCGCGCGGTCGCGCCGCTGTGGAAGCGGGCATGGTCGCTCTATCTTGTGCAGATCATGCTCTCGGCCGTGACTTTGGGCATCTTTGCCGCCGCTTTCCAGATCACGACAGAGGCCGAGTTTCTGACCAAGATCAACATGCGGCAGGTCTTTCAAAACCCGACCCAATCCGTGATCGGGATACCGCTTTTGACGCACCAGTTTGGCTATGTGAACATCCTGCCTGCCTATTCGGTTCTGCTGATCTGTGCCCCTGTGGCGATCATGCTGGGGCTGCGCTGGCCGCGGCTGCTTTTGGCACTGTCGCTGACCCTTTGGCTGCTGACCGGCGTTTTCCGACTGAACCTGCCGAACTACCCCAATCCGGGCGGCTGGTTCTTTAACCCTTTTGCGTGGCAGGCGATCTTTGTCTGCGGCCTGCTGGTTGGGCTCAGCCAGCGGCAGGGCTATCGGTTTTTTCCTGCGTCGAAGGCGCTGTTTTGGCTGTCCGTCGCGGTGTTGCTAGGGGTGCTGGCATGGCGCTATGTGCCGGGCTTGGGCAAATTCCTGAACCTACAGATGCATCACCTGCGCGAAGCTGGGGTGCCCTTCAACATCACCTCGCATGACAAGACCTATCTCTCCGCCCCGCGGTTCATCCATATTCTGGCTTTGGGATATTTTCTGTCGCAATTGCCAAGCGTGACCCGCCTCTCTGGACATCAGATGGCGAGCCCCTTCCGGCTGATTGGTCGGCATGGGCTGTTGATCTTTGCCAGTGGCACGGTGCTCGCACTGGTCTGTCAGGCGGTGATGATGGCACGGCCCGAGGCAGCTTGGATGCCATGGGTGCTGCCTGCGGTGGGAACGGCGGCCCTTTATGGGATCGCTTGGACTGCTGAAACATCGCGGCGCGTGCTCACCGCGCCAGCGGCACCGGCCGAGCGCGACCCTGTGCAAGATAACGCGCATTTCGCGGCACCTGCCGCCGAGCCCAGACCTTAGACCTCGGGATCGCGGCGGCCCCATTTGCGCCATGCCAGCCATGCAAGGCCCAGCCCCCCTGCGATCAACGCCATGTGACGCGGGCGAATGCCGCGCCCGGTCGTGGTGCCCTCTCCGGGATGATAGCGCGGGTCAAGCAGCCGGGTGTTTGCCAGAAAGCCGCCGACAACCGTCTCGCTGCCCCGGAACACAGCACGCAGGCCGCGACCTTTCTTGCGGTTCAGGGTTTCAATTGCTCCGATCATCGACCCCTTTTCGGCCATCACCTCGGCCACACGGGCGGGCGGCAGGCCCAAGTGCTCGGCGATGAGGCGGGTCCTGAACCCTTCGATCACCTGCGCGGGGCGCTCGATCGCCACGTCGCATTCGGTGTCAAACCCCATGGAGCGGTTGTTGAGGTTGCTGGAGCCGAGCCGCAGAAGATGATCGTCGATGATCATGATCTTCGCATGGACATAGATCGGCTCCCCTTCCTCGGTGACGGGGAAATAGATGCGGAAGCGGTTTTGATGATCCGCCTGCTTCAGGTCTTCGACCAGCCGCTCGCGCAGGACATGCATGGCGTCATCTTCCAACTGCGATTCCGCATCGCGCGGGTTGATGATGACGATCTCCGGCCCGTCCTCCTCGGCCAAACGCGCCTTTAGCGCATCACAAACCGAGTCCGCAGCGAGGTACTGCGATTCAAAATAAATATAGTCGCGGGCCGATTTGATCCCGGCGAGGTAGAGTTGTTCGATCTCATTGATCAGCGGCTCTTCGTCGAAAGGCGGCTCGGTCCGGGCGATCCCCACATCAATGTCTTCGGCATCCACCGGCAGGTCTTTGGGCCATTCGAACACTTGCGCGTCGCTCAGCCGGGGGATTTCATCCCCCGTGGCCCGCAACCAACGCCGGCGCGACAGTTCGCCCAAGGCCGCAGCGGCACGGCCGGACATCGCCGAAGTGGCATCGTGCCATGGGTCGGAGGGAGAGCCATCTTTGCGCACCCGGCGCGGATCATGCGGCAGGTGATCGGGCGTGTCCCAACGGTCTTCGGTCGCGTCGATGCCGCCGCAAAAGGCCAAGGCATCATCGGCCACGACGATCTTTTGGTGGTGGCAGGCGCCAAAGGGGTGATGCCCGTCCAAGGCGAAATGGATCCGGTCACCGCCAAACAGGCTCAGCGCCAGCGAGGGCACCAGACGGCCCGGCGCGGCCAGCACGGCCCCGTTCCATTTCAGCAGGTAGACATGCAACTCCGGCGTCCGCTCAACCACCGCCTCTACAAAGGCGCCGAGTTGGTTGGGATAGCCGTCCGGCGCATTGCCGTCCTCATCGCTCTCGCCCGGCAGCATCTCAAGCTCAAAGTCGAAATCCCAGCCGATCAGCATCAACTGCTGCCGCGCGCCGAGAAAGATTTTGCGCAAGACACGGAAGTAATCCGCCGCATCGACCACAAGGCCAAAACGCTCGGCCCGCGCAACGCGCCATGTGGACTTATCGGTAAACAGGCTCTGGCGCGTCGCCGCGTCAGTCGGATGCTGTTGGTCCGCCTTCGCCAAATCCAAATCGCCACGCACGTTCCTGTCCCTTTCGGTTCGATCCTACCTGACTAAACGCCCAGTGCGGTGGGAAGTTGCATGGGCGCGGAAATATCGGCGGCAACGGCCGCTCAGACCAATTGCGCCTCTGACAATTCGGCCTGCAGGCGGGCTTCTTCGGCGGCTTTGGGCGTGGTGAAACGTGCCAGCAAGAAATAGGCGACGGGCGTGAGATAGAGCGTCGAAAGCGTGGCCATGCCCAAGCCGCCGACAATCACCCAGCCGAGCGCCTCGCGCGCCTCGGCCCCCGCGCCCGAGGACAGGATCAGCGGCACGCCCCCCAGCACGGTCGAGGTCATCGTCATCATCACTGGGCGCAGGCGGATGGTAGAGGCACCAAAGATCGCGTCGTGAATATCCGCGCCCTGATCGCGCAACTGGTTGGCGAATTCGACGATAAGAATCCCGTTCTTAGCCATGATCCCGATCAGCATGACCAGCCCGATCTGGCTATAGACGTTCAGACTTTGCCCCGTCATCAGCAGCGCGAAAATCGCGCAGGCAAGGCCCAAAGGCACCGTGGCCATCACCACGATGGCAGAGACGAAACTCTCGAACTGCGCGGCGAGGACAAGGAAAACCACAAGGATCGCAAAGCCGAAGGTCACGAACAGCCCGGAACTGGTTTGATCCAATGCGGCGGCTTCGGCCAAGGGGACGATCAGGTTCTCTTCGTCCAGCACCTCTTGGCCGACCGTCCGCACCTGCGCCAGTGCATCGCCCAGCGACAGGCCCGGCGTCAGCCCGGCTGAGATCTCGACCGAGCGGTTCTGCCCCTCCCGGTCCAGCTCAGGGGCGACGGCGCGCTCTTCGAGGGTGACAAAACTGGCCAGCGAAATCATCTGTCCGTTGCCCGATTGGACAAAGACGTTCTCAAGGTCGCGCGGGTCGTTCACCGGGTCCGAGGTCGACAACATCTGCACGCCGTAGCTGGTGTCGTCGATAAAGACCGATGCCACCTCGCGCCCGTCGAGCATGGCTTGCAAGGCTTGCCCCAGCCCGGTGATATCGACGCCGAGGTCAGCCGCAAGCGTCCGGTCGATCTGCACGAAAAGCTGCGGCTGCGTGCGCTCATACTCCAGCCGCACTTGGCCCATCGCGGGGTTCGTGCTCAGCCGGTCCACCATGGCCTGCGCGACCTGCGACAGTTGCTCGTAATTGTTGCCCGTGATCGCGAAAGACAGCCCCCGCCCCGCCCCGCGAATGCCCAGAGAGTTGGGCTGGATCGCAAAGGCCCGCACGCCGACGATGCCGCGCAGCTTGCCGTTGATCTGCCCCACGATCTCATCTTGGCTGCGCGCGCGGTCCTCCCAGCCGGCAAGGGTGAAGACCATGAACCCGCGATTATCCGCGCCAAACCCGGTGATGGAGAAGATGTTCGTCACCTCGCCCGCCTCTTGCAGTGGGGTGATCAGGTCTTCAATCTCGCGCATCTTGGCTTGGGTATAATCGAGCGAGACGCCCTGCGGAGCCGACACGCTGAGCAGCGCCACGGCGCGATCTTCGCGCGGGGTCAACTCTTGGCGGATTTCGCCCGCCACCAGCACCGCCGTCAGCGCGACGAAGGCCGCGATCAGCACCACGACATAGGGCATCGCCAGCGCCCCTTTGAGGGTCGCGGCGTAGAGCCGAAACAACGCATTGCCAAGCGCCACGACAGGGCCGCGCGGGTTTTCTGCCACTGGTTTGGTCAGCAGACGGCTGGCCAACACCGGACAAAGGCTCAGCGCCACCACCGAGGACAGCATCACCGCAATGGCGAGGGTAAAGCCAAACTCCCGAAACAGCCCGCCCGCCTGACCGGGCAGGAACGACAGCGGGATAAAGACCGCCGCCAGCGTGGCCGTGGTGGTGACCACGGCAAAGAACACCTGCGATGTGCCCAGCACCGCCGCCGCCCGTGGCCCCATCCCCGCCGCGCGCTGGCGCACGATGTTCTCTAGCACCACAATCGCGTCATCCACGACCATGCCAGTGGCCAGAACCAGTGCCAAAAGGGTCAGGATGTTGATCGAAAACCCGACCAGATAGATCGCCGCCAAAGTGCCGATCAACGCCACGGGCAGGGTCAGCGCCGGGATCAGCGTGGCGCGGAAGTCGCGCAGGAAGATAAAGATCACCGCCACCACGATGCCCACGGCAAAGGCCAGCGTCGACAGCACCTCGCGGATCGAGCCAGAGATAAAGGTCGCATCATCCGAGGTCACGAAAATCCGCACGTCTTGGGGCAACGTCTCGTTCAACTCTGCCACCACGGCGCGCACATCGCGCGAAATCTCAAGCGTGTTCGAGGTCGCCTGTCGGATGATGCCGATGCCCAGACCCAACTGCCCATTGGCCCGCAGGATCGTCTCACCATCGGCGGGGCCGAGCGTCACGGTGGCCACATCGCCGAGCAGGACATTCTCTTTGATCTCCATCGCCTCAAAGGCCTGCGTGGTCGCGACACTGGCGGTGGTGCGCACGTTGATCGACTGCCGGTCCCCGGCCAGATCACCCGCAGGCGCGTCATAGGCGACATCGGCCAAGGCGCGCTGGATGTCACCCAAGGTCAGGCCCCGGCTGGCCAGTTCCAACTGATCAATATCGACGCGGAAAAACGGTTCGCGGTCACCATAGACCTGCAAATCCGCCACCCCGTTGACCGAGATCAGCCGGTCTTCGACGCGGTCCTGCACCAGTTTGGTCAATTCTTCGGGCGAGCGGCCCATGGAGGTCACGGCGATACGCATCACCGGCTGGGCGTTGGCGTCGGCTTTGACGATCTGCGGCTGCTCGGCGCCCTCGGGCAGTTGGTTCACGATCCGCGCCACCGCGTCGCGCACATCGGTCGCGGCCACGTCGATATCGGTGCTGTCGTTGAACTCAAGCGTGACCCGGCTGCGCCCAAAGCGGGAGTTCGAGGAAATCGCCCGCACACCCGAGACCCGGCCCACCGCCCCTTCGATCCGCCCGGTCAGTTCCTGATCAACGGATTCCGGGGACGCGCCCGAGAATGTCGTGGTGACGGTAACGACGGGCCGGTCGACATTGGGAAGCTCACGCACCTCGGCGCCAAAAAGCGCGGCGATGCCCGCCAGCACAATCAGCGCATTCAACACAAAGGCGAGGATTGGCCGCCGCACGAAGAGCGCCGTGCCCGCTCCGGAGGCGGGGGGCGGCGGGCCTTCGCCCGAGGGTGCGGCGCTCATAGGGTGGTCTTCCGCGAAGGCGCGGCACCCGATTGCACGCTGCCCGCGCGGTTGGCGTCTTGCACATCACCGCCTTCGCGCAGGGTTTGCACGCCTTCGGTCACCACCACATCTTCGGCGGTCAGACCCTCCGACAGGACAAGAACGGAATTGCTGTTGCGCTGCGCGATTTCGACCGCGACTTGATGCGCCTTGCCCTCCCGCACCGTCCAGACAAATGGCCCGTCCGAGGACCATTGCACCGCGAGCGGCGGGATCGCCAAGAAAGGGTCGCCGACAAAGGTAAGGCTGACCGAAAAGGCCATGCCCGCGCGCAACTGGTCGTCTGCGTTCGGCACCCGGCCTTGGACCAAAAGCGTGCGGCTGGCGCGGTCGATCACGCTGTCGATGGCGCTGACCTCGCCCGTCAGCGTCAAATCACGCATCCCAAGCGGGGTGACCGTGATTTCTTTGCCAAGGTCCAGCTTGCCCACCACCCGCTCGGGCACGCGGAAATCGATCAGGATCTCGCTGCGGTCGGTGATGGTGGCCAGTTGATCCTGCGCACTCACCCGGTCGCCTTCTTCGATGTCGGTGATCCCCACCCAGCCCGAGATCGGCGCGAGGATGCGGCGTTGTGACAGATCGAACTGCGCTTGGCTAAGCGCAAGTTCGGCGCTTTGAAGGGCCAATTCCGTCTCGCGTAGTCGCACTTCGCTGACGGCGCCGGTATTTTGCAACCGTTTCACCCGGTCTTGCTCGGTCCGGGCGTTTTCGAGCTGCAATTCGGCTTGTTTCAGGGCGATCTGCTCGGCCTCATTCTCAAGCAGGGCGACCACGGTGCCCGCCTCGATCAACTGTCCGGCGGGCAGGTTGAGGTCGGTGAGGACCCCCACGGCGTTGGAGCGCAGCGTGACCGAGCGGCGCGCGCGCCCGTCGCCGATGGCGGTGATCCGGTCGGCCAAGGTCTCTTGGCTGACCGCTGCCGTGACAACCAGCGAGGGCCCGCCGCCACCCCAACCGCGGCCTGACGACCCCGGCTCTTGCGATGCGACCTCGATCCCCAAAAGATCGAGCAGACCCGTCTCAGCCACATAGGGGCGGGAGGCGGGGACGAAGGTCAACATCATGTAAAGACCAGCAATGAGAACCAGCAAAAATACGAAAAATTGGCGCAGGGATTTCACGGGGATGCGCTTTCAAATTGTTTTACAAGGCGCATAATTGAGCATCCCCCCGAAAAAGGCACGTCAAATCTGCTTGATCAATGGCCGGGCATTCCCTGACGGGGCCGCTGGCTGCTACCACTATGGCGCGGAACCCAGCCCGGTGAAAGGGCGCGGGGGTTGATTACTAGAAATTCGATTGCCGCCGCACATATTCCGGCCCAAAGGCCAGGCAATCACCGGGGCCAAGGCCAAACATTAGACCAAAGGGGACATCATGCGCGCGACGGTTCTACCACTGGCGACACTGCTACTGGGCTTCTCGCTTTTGCAGATGAGCAACGGACTGCAAGGCACTCTTTTGGCCGTGCGCGCGGGGCTTGAGGGGTTTGGCGGGGCGACCACCGGCCTGATCATGTCGGGCTTTTTCGCGGGGCTGAGCATTGGGTCTTTCGTCGCGCCGCGGCTGATCAGCGGCGTGGGGCACATCCGCACCTTTGCCGCGCTCGCCTCTGTTGCCTCTGCGGCGGCGCTGATGCATTTGGCCTTTGTCGATCCTTGGGTCTGGATCGCGGTGCGCTGCCTGACGGGTTTCGCCTTTGCCGGGTTAATCATCGTCACGGAAAGCTGGCTCAATGCGTCGGTCAGTTCCGCGCAGCGGGGCAAGTTGCTGGCGGTTTATGGCATGGTCGGCATGGCGTCGGGGGCGGCAGGGCAGTTCTTGCTTAACCTTGGGGATCCGGCTGAGTTCATCCTCTTCGTGCTCGTCTCGATCGTCATGTCACTGTCGCTGGTGCCAATTTCGCTAAGCCGCGTGGAAGGGCCGCGCTCTGAGGGCGCGCAAGAGCCGCCTTCACTGCGCCGCCTTTGGGGCCTGTCGCCCTATGGCGCGGTGGCCGCGGGGCTGGTCGGGGCCTCCATCGGGACATTCTACGGGCTGGCACCACTCTTTGCTCAGGAAATGGGATACACGCAGTCCCGCATCGCCCTGCTGATCGCGGCCTTTACCATCGGCGGCCTGGTGCTTCAGTTCCCGCTGGGTTGGATGTCCGACCGGATGAGCCGCCGGGGTCTTGGCGTGGGGCTAGCCGCCGCAGGCAGCGCCTTGATGTTGCTGACCCTGCCGATCCCGGCGCCGACGGGGACGATGCTGCTGGTTCTGGGGTTCGCCATCGGCGGGCTGGTCCTGCCTGCGCAGTCCATCGTGATCGCCCATGTCAACGACCGCGCCCCCGGCTCGGCGGTGGTGGCCGTTTCGGGCGGTTTGGTGTTGATGCAGGGGATTGGCGCGGCAATCGGCCCGCTGCTGGCGGGTGTGCTGCTGGATACGCTGGGGCCGCGCGGCCTGCCGCTGGCGCTTGGCGGCTTTCAACTTATCATCGTGGCATGGGGGCTGCTGCGCATGACCCTGCGCAGCGATCCCGAAACCCAAGAGCGTCACGCGGCACCGCCGCTGACCCCGAACTTTGTCGAAGGTGAGTTGAGCCGCGAGGAATAGCGCGGCTTAGCCTTTCGGCCAGCTTTCCGGCACGCTGCTGCGCAACTCTTCCAACCACGGGGTTGCGACACTATCCGAAGGCGCGCGCCAGTCACCGCGCGGCGACAACGCGCCCCCGGCGCTGACCTTGGGCCCATTCGGCAAGGCCGAGCGTTTGAACTGGCTGGTGGCAAAGAAGCGGTGCAGGAATTTTTCGAGCCAATGGCGGATGGTTTCCAAGTCATAGGCGTTGCGTTTGGCCTGCGGGAAGCCTTCGGGCCAGCGGCCTTCTTCGATGTCGTGCCATGCGTGCCACGCCAGAAAGGCCACCTTTGACGGCGCAAGCCCGTAGCGCATGGTGTGAAAGAGAAAGAAGTCGTTCAGCTCATAGGGGCCGATCATCGCCTCGGTGCTTTGGATCTCTTCATCTTCGCCTGCGGGCACCAATTCGGGCGAGATTTCGGTGTCCAGAATGGCTTGCAGCACCCCGTCCGTCTCTGCGTCGAACTGGCCCGAGCGGGTGGCCCAACGGATCAGATACTGGATCAACGTTTTCGGCACGCCGGTGTTCACCGCGTAATGGCTCATCTGGTCGCCGACGCCGTAGGTGCACCAGCCAAGCGCCAGCTCACTCAGATCGCCAGTGCCGATGACGAAGCCCTGCCGCTGGTTGGCCAGCCGGAAAAGGTAATCGGTGCGCAGCCCGGCCTGCACGTTTTCAAAGGTGATGTCATAGACCGGCTCCCCACCTGAGAAGGGGTGATCCATATCCTCCAGCATCTGCCGCGCGGCGGGGCGGATGTCGATCTCATCGGCGGTGATGCCCATCGCCTTCATCAGCTTCCAAGCGTTGGACTTGGTCCCTTCGGAGGTGGCAAAGCCGGGCATGGTGAACCCAAGAATACGGTCGCGCGGGATGCCCATACGGTCACAGGCTTTGGCCGCCACGATCAGCGCATGGGTTGAATCCAGCCCGCCGGAAATGCCGATCACCATGGTCTTGCCCTTGGTCGCCTCGAACCGGCGGCGCAGCCCTTCGACCTGAATGTTGAACGCCTCATAGCAGTCTTGATCGAGGTGGCTCTCGCGGTTCGGCACATAGGGAAAACGGCGCAGCGGGCGGATCAGCCCGGCGTTTTCATGATGCGGCTGATGGGCGAAGGTGACCCGGCGAAACTCTGGCGCGTGGTGCCGCGCGGCATCGTGGAAACTGCCCGTCCGCATCCGCTCTGACTGGATACGCCCACAATCTACATCGGCGATGGTCAGCTCCGGCTCAAGTGGGAAGCGGGTGGATTCGGCCAGCAGATCGCCCAACTCATGGATCATCCCCTGCCCGTCCCAGGCCAGATCGGTCGTGCTCTCTCCCGGCCCGGCGGCGGAGTAGACATAGGCCGCAAAGGCGCGCATGGATTGCGACCGGCACAGCAGATGACGGTCAGAGGATTTGCCGATCACGATGTTGGAAGCCGAAAGATTGGCAAGGATCAGCGCGCCCCCAAGTGCGGCCTCCGACGAAGGCGGCGCGGGCGTCCAGAGGTCTTCGCAAATTTCGGCGTGGAAGATAAGGCCGGGCAGATCCGTCGCCTCGAAAATCAGATCATCGCCAAAGGGCACGCGGCGGCCCGCGACGGTGATCTCTCCGCCAGTGTCACGGCCATGGGCGAACCAGCGTTTCTCATAGAACTCGCGGTAATTGGGCAGGTAAGACTTTGGCACGACGCCCAGCACCTGCCCGCGCGAAATGGCGATGGCGCAGTTGTACAGTCGCCCCTCCCGGCGCAGCGGCGCGCCGAGCAGGATCACGGGGGTCATCTCGGCACTGGCTTCGACAAGCGCGCCAAGCGCCTCTTCCACCGCATTCAACAGCGCATCCTGCAAGTGCAGATCGTCAATGGCATAGGACGAGAGCGACAGTTCGGGACAGACCAGCAGATCAACACGCGCCGCATCGGCGCGGCGCATTTCGTCCAGCAGGCTATCGCGGTTGAAGGCCACATCAGCAGGCCGCACATGGGGTGTACAGGTCGCCACCCGGACAAAGCCGTGACGGTGGTAGGCGGTAAAGGCGGCGGCTTGGCTCTTGCTCACGTCAGGCTCTCCTCCAACATATCCAATATCGTTTCAAGGCATCGCTGCCGGATCGCATCGCGGCCAATGGCCCCAAAGGACTCGGCCCGATGAACCGTGTTACATCCCTCGCGTGCAAGCGCAAAATGCACAAGCCCCTCTTCGTCCTCGGGGCGTCCCGGTCCGGCAAATCCGGTGGTCGAGACGGCGATCTGCGCACCTGAGCGCGCCATTACCCCTTCGGCCATCGCAATCGCCACAGGGCGGGAGACCGCGCCACATGCGTCCAAAAGCGCCCGGTCGACCCCCAAAAGCTGGTGTTTGGACTGATCCGTATAACTGACGAAACCACGCTCAAACGCATGAGAGCAACCTTCGATATCCGTCAGAAGGGCGGCAACCAGCCCGCCGGTGCAGCTTTCGGCGGTGGCGATATGGATGTCCCGCGCGCAAAGCTTTTCCAAAACGGATTTCGCGCGATCAGCGATGTCGGGCTGCGATAGGGGATCACTTTTCTGCATCTTCGCTCCGCAAATAGTGCCTTGTTAAGCAAACCCCCTGCCCCCGCTGCGGTTCCTTGCGTTGACCCGCCACAAGCCGCCTGCTTAACATTGCAAGAAATTAAACCGCGCATCTACATATGGGACCAAAGCGATGATTGACCTTTACACATGGACCACCCCGAACGGGCGCAAGGTCTCGATCCTACTGGAAGAATTGGGGATCGACTATAACGTGCATCCCATCAACATCAGCAAGGATGAGCAGCACAGTCCCGACTTCCTCAAAATCAGCCCCAACAACAAAATCCCCGCCATCGTGGACCATGACACCGGGGTGAGCTTGATGGAATCCGGCGCGATCATGGTCTACCTCGCCGAGAAATATGGCCGCTTTCTGCCCGAAGGTCAGGCCGCGCGGGCCGAGGTGATGCAATGGCTGATGTGGCAGATGGGCGGCTTTGGCCCGATGGCCGGGCAGGCGCATCATTTCCTGCATTTCAACCCCGGCAAGGCCGCCTATGCCGAAGACCGCTTCGGCGCGGAGGTCAAACGGCTTTATGGCGTGCTCGACAAACAGCTTGAGGGGCGCGACCACATTTGCGGCGAATACTCCATCGCCGATATGGCCTGCTGGCCTTGGGTCTCGCGCTATGAATGGCAGCAGATCGACCTTGCCGATTACCCCAATGTCCGGGCGTGGTACCAACGGCTACGCGCGCGCGACGCGGTGCAAAAAGGCTACCACGTGCCCAAGGTGATGGGCGAGATTCCTGAGGGCTGAAATCGGCTCCCCCCTCGCGGCTGCAACGTAAGGGGGAACCAAGGCATAAGTTGATCGGTTGCACTGTCAAAGGCAGTGCTACCGACCGCGCAGGCTGCCCGTTTCATGAATGGGGGCTGAATCGTGATGCTTGATCTGGTGATTATACCCGTGAGCGGCTGTCGGAAACTGTCATGAACAGTGCGCCGCGTTTCGATCCTTTTCCGCCCAGTTCTCAACCGGATGTCCTTTCTCAAGCGGCCCGAAGCGCATTGCGCAAAGCGGCGCCGAGCGAGGAGGCGGGCACGGCACCGATCAGCGCCTCCATCGAGATTCTGCGCGACGCGGGTCTGATGCTGGAAGACGGTGCTGCCTCCCCCCTGCGCACCGCCCATGCGCTGATGCAGATCGGCGCGGCCAATCTTAGCGTGGGGCGTTTGTGGGAAGGCCACGTTAACGCGCTGCGCCTGATCCGGCTCTACGGCAGTCCGGCACAGGCAGAACACGCAAAACAGGTGATCAAAGACGGCGGACTGTTGGGGGTCTGGGGGGCCGATGGCGGCACGCCTGCAAAGGCCGAGGGCAGTGTGTTGCAAGGTGAGAAGATCTTCGCCTCTGGTCTCGGCACCGTCACCCACGCGCTTATCTCGCTCAATTCCGGCCCCAAGGTGCAGCTTGCGCTGATTGATGTGACTGACCCGAGACGGGGCGATGCCACACAATGGGACATGCTGGGGATGCGGGCCACGGCCTCGGGGACGTATAATTTCTCCGGGCTGCCCTTGGGCGAAGAGGCCCGGATCGGTGCCCCGGGTGACTACCTGAAAGAGCCGCATTTCATCGGCGGGGTCTGGCGGATCGCGGCGCTTCAGGCTGGCGCGGCCGCGGGGTTGATCGATGCGGCGGCCAGCGCCCTGCGCGATATAGACCGGCTTGAGGCCGAAGCCCAATTGGCGCGACTGATGCAGGTCTTGATGCGGGTCTGGGCCGGGATGGCACTGGTCGAACGCGCAGGCGAGGCCAACGTGGGCGACCACGAGGAAGAGACCATCGTCGGCACCTCCATCGCGGCGCGGCTCTACACCGAGGAAGTCGCCCTCGACACGATCAAAGCGGTTGAGCAAAGCCTCGGCCTGCGGCATTTCACGGCCTCTTCCGAGACTGGCCGCATGGCGCGGGACCTGTCGGTCTACCTGCGCCAAGCAGCGCGGGACGCTTTTCTGCAACGCGCCGCAGGCCACGCGCTTTCCAGTGAAAAAGCGGCTTGGGGTGTCTTTGGATGAGCCGTAGCGCGCCCCTTGCCGATGCCCTGTCTGGCCGCGAAAAGATCGTGGTCTTGGCGCCCCATCCCGACGATGAAACACTCGGCTGCGGCGGCCTTTTGGCCCGTGCCTTTGCAGGCGCCGGGGCGCATGTTGTCTGCGTGACCGATGGCAGCGCCAGCCACCCCGCCTCTCGCGACTGGCCCCCGGTGCGATTGGCCGAAACGCGCCGCGGCGAGTTGATTGAGGCGCTTGAAATTCTCGGCGGCGGCACGGCGGACCTGACGTGGCTCGGCCACCCTGACAGCCGTTTGCATGAGGTTTCCGCCGCCGACATCCTGCCCGCGCTGACAGCGCTGATCGACGGCCAAGCCGCGCGGCACGTCTTTGTTCCCGCCCGCGAAGACAAACATTGCGATCATCAGACAACCGCAAAACTGGCCGAGGCGTTGCGGGCGCAGCGGCCCGATCTGCATTTCCACAGCTACCCGGTCTGGAGCCGTTTTGACGATCCGAACTTCACAGCGAACACCGCAGGCTACGGCCCCCTCACCCTCGACACCGCCACCTACCGTGGGGCCAAAACCGCCGCGATCCGGGCGCATCGCAGTCAGCTTGGGCAGGTCGTGCAAGACGACCCCCAAGGGTTTGTCCTGCCCGATGCGATGATCGACCTGTTCGCGCAACAAGAAGAGATTTTCTGGAGGATGCCGTGATGGGCGTGGGGTTGGATCACCTTCAAGGTCTCTATGCCGAGACGAGCGATCCTTGGGGGTTTAAGCATAGCGCCTATGAGCAGGCCAAATTCGCGGCGACGCGGGCGGCGCTTGCGCAAGATGGCTACCGCTCGGCCTTTGAGGTGGGCTGCGGCAATGGGCAATTGGCGCGGCACCTGATTGACCTTTGCGCGCGTTATACCGGGATGGACGCCGTGGCCAGCGCCCTCATCGCCGCGCGGCAAGCGGTGCCTGAGGGGCGGTTCATTCAAGGGTTCTATCCCGGCCCCCTGCCCGAGGGTGACTTTGATCTGCTGATCCTGTCAGAGGTGCTTTATTTTCTGGATCATCCGGGGCTGGAGCATCTGGCCTCCGACATCGCGACCCGTTGGCCGCAGGCCGAGATCATCTGTGTGACTTGGCGCGGGGACACCGGGAACCCGCTTCAGGGAGAAGAGGCGCTCAAGGGCTTTGCACGTGCGCTCAGCACCCATGAATTCACCTGCGTGAGTGAGACCGAGAACTACCGCATCGACCGCGCGTTTCCGGGGGAGCGGGCATGAGTTTCGAGCGCTGGAAAGACACCGCAATCATCATCCCCGCCCGGAATGAGGCGAAGCGGATCGGCGCCTGCCTGAGCGCTCTTGCCCCGCAGTGCAATGACCGTATCCGCGTGATCCTTGTGGTGAACAACACCGACGACGACACCGCCAAGATTGCCACGCTTGCGGCGGCGCGACATGGCATCGACCTTTCTGTGCTCGACCTCACCTTTCCGCCCGGCATGGGGGTCGGAGCGGCGCGGCGGAAGGGCGGCGCCGTGGCCATGGAACAGATGCCCCATCTGCGCCAGATCCTGACCACCGATGCCGATTGCCGCGTCAGCCCCGATTGGGTCGCCCGCAGCATTCAACACCTGCACCGCTACGATGCCCTTTGTGGCAGAGTGACGCTGAACCCCGAAGAAGCCGCCTGTTTGGCGGGGCAAGACCCCGGCCTAGAGGCCAATGAGTCCGCCTATCGCCGCTTGGTGCTGGAACTCTACGCCCGCCATGCCCCCAACTGCGCCGATCTGCAAAACAGCCACGGCGAAGCACCGGGGGCCAGCCTTGGCTTTACCCGCGCGGCCTATGAGGCCGTCGGCGGCTTCGCCCCGATCCCCTGCGGCGAGGACCGCGCGATCATCCGCGCCGCGCGGGCGGCGGGCCTTCGGGTGCATCACGCGGATGACATCTGGGTCGAAGCCTCTTGCAGGCTTGTCGGACGGGCGGCGGGCGGAATGGCGGATACCCTGCGTATTCGGCTGGCCGGAACGAAATATTTGGCCGACGACTGTTTGCCGAATGCAGCGACCCTTCTTGATCAGGTGCAGCGCGGCACTTTGGGGTGCTGGCCCGCACAGGTTCCGCAACCGCAGCGCGTCCCGGTCCGAGAACTGCCTGCGCATATCGCGAAGCTGCGCGCCTTTCTAAACCTGCCAGAGGGAGAGGAAGCAACCGCGTCGCCCGGTCAGGCGCCAGCCAATTGCTGGAGGGGCGAGAACTTTCCCGCTCAGGTCGCAGAAACATCGGAACCCCGCACCGCCGGGGCTGTTGAACTTTCATAGGGTCGGGCGATTACCGCCCCCTCTGGAGCGGCCATCTGTGCCCGCCACATATTAGCAAGAAATCCTCTCGATTATTTCCGGGGGCGCTGTGGAGAAAGATCATGACAGACAAAGAACTTGGCAAAGGCGGTGAACCCCGCCAGCAAACCACGGACCGTGAAAAGACGATGACGACCGCGCAGGGCGGTCCGATCGCGGATGATCAAAACTCGCTCAAAGCAGGCCCGCGCGGCCCGGTCTTGATGGAAGACCACGTTTTTCGCGAAAAGATGTTCCATTTCGATCACGAGCGCATTCCAGAGCGTGTCGTTCACGCCCGCGGCTACGGGGTGCATGGGCATTTCGAACTCAAAGAAGCGATCCCCGAACTTTCTGCCGCTGATATTTTCCAGCGCGTCGGCGAAAAGACCCCGACCTTCACCCGTTTCTCAACCGTCGCGGGCAACAAAGGGTCCTTTGATCTGGCCCGTGACGTGCGCGGCTTTGCCACGAAGTTCTACACCAAAGAGGGCAATTGGGACTTGGTCGGCAACAACATCCCCGTGTTCTTCATCCAAGACGCGATCAAGTTCCCCGACCTCATCCACTCCGTCAAACCGGCCCCTGACCGCGGCTTCCCACAGGCGCAATCGGCGCATGACAACTTCTGGGATTTCGTGTCGCTCTCTCCCGAGGCGACCCACATGACGCTGTGGCAGATGTCCGACCGGGCGATCCCACGCTCCTTCCGCTTCATGGAAGGCTTTGGCGTCCACACCTTCCGGCTGGTCAATGCCGAGGGCAAATCCCATTACGTCAAGTTCCACTGGAAGCCCAAGCAAGGTGTGCAATCGGTGGTCTGGAACGAGGCGCTCAAGATCAACGGCGCGGACCCGGATTTCCACCGCCGCGACATGTGGGATGCCATCGACGCGGGCGATTACCCGCAGTGGGATCTGGGCATTCAGGTCTTTGACGACGAATTCGCCGACAATTTTGAGTTCGACATACTCGACGCGACCAAGTTGATCCCCGAAGAACAGGTGCCGGTGCGCATCATTGGCACGCTGACGTTGGATGCCAACGTCGACAACTTCTTTGCCGAGACCGAGCAGGTGGCCTTTTGCACCCATAACATCGTGCGCGGGATCGACCACACTAACGATCCGCTGCTACAGGGGCGGAACTTTTCATACCTGGACACACAGATCAAACGCCTCGGGGGGCCGAACTTTACCCATATCCCGATCAACGCGCCGAAATGCCCGTTCCACCATTTCCAGCAAGACGGCCATATGGCGATGCACAACCCCAAGGGCCGCGTGAACTATGAGCCCAACAGTTGGGGCGACGATGGCGGCCCGCGTGAAAACCCGGAGATTGGGTTCAAAAGCTACGCGGAAGAGGTCGGTGGCACCAAACAGCGCGTGCGCTCTGAGACATTCGCCGACCACTACAGCCAAGCGCGGCAGTTCTACATCAGCCAGACAGAGATCGAACAGCAGCATATCGCGGCGGCCTATACGTTCGAACTGTCGAAATGTCAGGAAGAGCGCATTCGCCTGCGGATGCTGTCGCATCTGATGAACGTGCATGACGATCTGGCCAAACAAGTGGCCGAAGGTCTTGGCGTGACCGAGATGCCGGAACCGGCCACACCCGCCCGGACCCCGATCACCGATCTGCCGCCATCAGATGCGCTCAGCATTCTGAAAAACCCGCCGAACACTTTCGCGGGCCGCAAGCTGGGTCTGTTCCTGACGGAGGGCGCCGATGCGTCGATCGTGGAAGCCTTGGAGAAAACGTTCGCCGACGAGGGCGCGATGGTCGCGATCGTGACGCCGCATATCCAAGGGGTCACCCTGTCAGATGGCAGCACCCGCGCGGCGGATGAAAAGATCGACGGCGGGCCGTCGGTGGTCTTTGATGCGGTGGCCTTGGTCTTTGGCGACGAAAAGGCTGACAAGATCGCCAAGAACAAACCCTCGCAGGATTTCGTCTCGGACGCCTTTGCGCATAACAAATTCATCGCGTGGACCAAAGCCGCCGATCCGCTGCTCAATGCCGCCGGCGTTGAGAAGGACGAGGGCACGGTGGAGGTCTCTGCCGAGAATGCGGGTGACTTCCTTCAGTCCTGCCGCAAGCTGCGGTTATGGCAGCGCGAAGAAAAGCTGAACTGGGAATAAGAAATCAAAGGCCGGGGCGAAATGCTCCGGCCTTTTTCTAGCGCCGATGCACCTGTGAGGATGGTGAAATCGCGTTCGCCGTGTCCTGCAACCGCGGCAGAATTTCGGCCCTGATCCGCTCGCGCGTCCAGGTGTGAGCCGAGACCGAACATTGCACCGCCGCAAAGGCGCGCCCGTCGGGGCCGGTGATCGGGCAGGCCACACCGATCTCTGACAGAATCATCTGATCGCTTGAAATCGCATGGCCATGTTGGACGGCCTCATTGATGCTGTTGCGGATCGTGGCGCGGTCCATCGTGGTGCGCGCGGTAAAGGGCTTGAGCGGCCAAGTCTCAATCGCCTCTTCCCGGTCTTCGGGCGAGAAGGTCGAGATGATCGCCCGCCCCGCCGATGTCGAAAGCGCAGGCAGCCGCCGCCCGATCACCGTCGCCGCGAAGTAGGTCCGTTGGCAGGGCAAGCGGCTGACGTAGATGATATGGTCCTTGGAAAGCTCGGCCAGATTCACCGTCTCACCGATCTCTTGGCTGAGGTCGATCAGCTTGGGAATCGCCTGCCCGACCAGTTGATCTGACCAGTAATAAGCATAGGCCAGTTCGAGCCATGCATGGGAGGGGCGATAGCGCCGGGTGGCCGGATCCTTCTCCAACATGCCTTCGATATGCAGCGTATTCGCAAGGCGTTGCACGGCACTTTTGTCCAGCCCGCTGCGCGCGGCCAGCTCTACCAGTGACAATTCCGTATGCGATTCATCAAAAGCGCGGAGCAGTCGCAGCCCCTTGGCAAGTGATCCCACATAGAGCGTATTTTGCTTCTTTTCCAATCACCTACCCCTGAAACCGGCCCAATTGTTCAAACCGGGGCTTGACGTATGCCAAGCTCATTGCGTTTACTAATCGTATAGCGATATCAAGTATTATTATATGATACGCTTCGCAAGTCAAAAACGATACGGAACTAAATTCGTAAACCAACAGGGGAGTTGACCATGAAATCCACGGTCCTGAAATCTACCATCACCGGCCTTATCCTTGCCGCCGCCACGGGTGCGGCTTGGGCGGACAAGGCAGACGACACGCTGAACGTCGCCTTCACCAAAGAGCTTGAGAACGTCGACAGCTACTTCAACTCATCGCGCGAAGGCGTTGTGCTGCAGCGCGCCGTCTGGGACGGGTTGATCTACCGCGATCCGGTCAGCAACGAATACATGGGCAACCTCGCCACCGAATGGGAATGGATCGACGACACGACCATCGAATTCAAACTGCGCGAAGGTGTGAAATTCCACGACGGGTCGGACTTCACCGCCGATGACGTGGTGTTCACCGTCAACTACGTGGCCGATGAGGCCAACGGCGTGAAAACACAGCGCAACGTGAACTGGATGAAATCGGCCGAGAAGATCGACGATTACACCGTGCGGATCATGCTGAAAGAGAAATTCCCAGCGGCCATCGAATTCCTGTCCGGCCCCGTGTCGATGTACCCCAGCGACTACTACGAAGAAGCTGGCCCCGAAGGCATGGGCCTCAAACCCGTCGGAACCGGCCCCTACAAAGTGACCGAAGTCGTCCCCGGCCAGCACTTCAAGCTGGAAGCCTATGAAGGTTACCATGACAGCCCCAAAGGCAAGCCCAGCATCAAAAACGTCGACATCCGCACCATCCCGGATGTGAACACCCAGATGGCGGAACTGTTCAGCGGGTCGCTCGACCTGATCTGGCAGGTGCCTTCGGACCAAGCCGAGAAACTGGCCGAGCGGGATGAGTTTCAGGTCTCCAACGAATCCACCATGCGCGTCGGTTATCTGACGTTGGATGCGGCGGGCCGTTCGGAAGACAGCCCCTTCACCGACATCCGTGTGCGCAAAGCGGTGAACTATGCGATCAACCGTCAGGAACTGGTTGATGCGTTGCTCAAGGGCAAGTCTAAAGTCGTCTACACCCCCTGCTTCCCCAGCCAGTTCGGCTGCGATGAAGAGGCCGCGGTCGAGTATGAGTACAACCCCGAAAAAGCCAAGGAACTGCTGGCCGAAGCGGGCTATGAAGATGGTCTGACCATCGACTTCTACGCCTACCGTGACCGCGAATATGCCGAAGCGATCTCAAGCTATCTGAACGCTGTGGGCATCGATACCAACTTCAAAATGCTGCAGTATTCCGCCCTGCGCGAGCAGAACATGAAGGGCGAAACCGCCGTGTCGTTCCAGACATGGGGCAGCTATTCGATCAACGACGCCTCCGCCATGGTCAGCCAGTTCTTCAAGCATGGCTCGCTCGACTATGCGATGGACGATGAGACGCTGGAATACCTCAACACAGCCGACAGCTCGACCGACCCAGAGGTCCGCAAAGAGAACTACTCCAAAGCGATCGAACGCATCACCGAGGAAGCCTATTGGGCGCCGATGTTCTCCTACAACACCAACTACGTGACCACCAATGAGGTGGAATACACGCCCACAGCCGACGAAGTTCTGCGCTTCACCACGGCCAGCTGGAAGTAAACCAATCTGCAGGGGCGCCGTGATCGGTGCCCCTGCGCTTGCTTTTTCCGCACCCCACCCAGACCCACGCGGCAGGCCATCCGCCTGCGGCGCAGCCTCAAGGTAGTTGCACCCGTGCTTCAATTCATTCTCAAACGATTGGGACTGGCCCTTCTCGTGGCCTTCACCGTGTCGTTTATCAGCTTTAGCCTGCTGTTCCTGTCGGGCGACCCTGCCGCAGCACTTGCGGGCGAAACCGCCAGTGGCGAAGATGTCGAGGCCCTGCGCCGCCTTTACGGTTTTGACCGTCCGATGCTGGTGCAATATGGCGAATGGCTGTTCTCGGCCATGCAGGGCGATTTTGGCGAGAGCTACTATTTCCGCCTGCCGGTTGCCTCGCTCATTGCCGACCGTCTCAGTGTTACCATGATACTGGGCGTCTGCGGCATCACCTTCGCGCTGCTGACTGCCGTGCCGCTTGGCGTGGTCGCCGCGATCCGCCCCAATTCGATCATCGACCGTGTGGCGCTGTTCATCTCGGTCGCTGGGCAAGCGATGCCCAGCTTTTGGTTCGGTTTGATCCTGATTGTTGTCTTTGCCATCCAACTGGGCTGGCTACCGCCATCGGGCACCGAGACTTGGCGTCATTTCATTCTACCGACCATCGTGCTGGGCTATTACGCGATGCCCGCCATCATGCGCTTGACGCGCGCCGGGATGCTGGATGTTCTGAACTCCGACTATATCCGCACCGCGCGGGCCAAGGGGGCCAATGAACGCCGCGTGCTGTTCCGCCATGCGCTGCGCAACGCGATCATCCCGGTGGTGAGCCTTGCCGCCGTGCAGATGGGCTTCATGCTGGGCGGCTCCATCGTGGTTGAATCGATCTTTGCCCTGCATGGCGCGGGCTATCTGGCGTGGGAAAGCATCGCGCGGAATGACCTGCCCACCGTACAGGCGCTGATCCTGATTTTCTCGATGTTCTACATCGTTTTCACCTTCCTCGCAGACGTGCTCAACGCATGGCTCGACCCCCGCATGAGGAGCAGCTGACATGATCACCGCTGGTACACATGACAGCCTTTTGGACGAAATCACCGGCCCGACCCCCGGCCAGATGCTGCGCAAGCGCGTCTTTGGGCACCAAGGTCTGCTGATCGGGGCGATCGTTCTGATCATCCTCACGATCATCGCGATCCTCGCCCCATGGATCGCACCCCATGACCCCTATGCCCAAAGCCTGATGACCCGGATGGAGCCGCCTGTGTTCCTTGGCGGCGATTGGGAGCATCCCTTGGGCACCGACCACCTTGGCCGCGATTACCTGTCACGCTTGATCTATGGCGCACGGATATCGCTGTTGATCGGGGCCGTGGCGGCGCTGATCTCTGGCGTGATCGGAACGGCCATGGGCGTGGCTGCGGGCTACTTCGGTGGCAAGGTTGATGCGGTCGTGACCTTCCTCATCAACGTGCGTCTGGCGATGCCCGTGGTGCTGGTGGCCCTCGCGGTCGTCGCAATCCTCGGCGGCTCGCTACAGGTCGTGATCGGCGTTCTGGGTCTGCTGCTCTGGGACCGTTTCGCCGTGGTGATGCGCGCCTCGACCATGCAGGTGCGGCGGCGCGAATACGTGGCGGCGGCACAGGTCATCGGTGCCTCGACCCCGCGCATCTTGCTATCCGAGATCATGCCGAACATCGCCAACAACTTGATCGTCGTCGTGACGCTGGAAATGGCCCATGCGATCTTGCTCGAAGCGGCGCTGTCCTTCCTCGGCCTTGGGGTGCAACCCCCGACGCCAAGCTGGGGGCTTATGGTCTCTGAAGGTAAGAACATGATGTTGTTCGAGCCGTGGCTCGTGCTGATCCCCGGCG
Organism: Sulfitobacter sp. D7; assembly: GCF_003611275.1. NCBI lineage: Bacteria > Pseudomonadati > Pseudomonadota > Alphaproteobacteria > Rhodobacterales > Roseobacteraceae > Sulfitobacter > Sulfitobacter sp. D7. Next base: position 64,680 of record NZ_CP020695.1, on the reverse strand, counting down.
CTGTCCTTTTCGTGCTGGTGCTGGCGATCAACCTGATGGGTGACGGCCTGCGCGACGTGACCGCCCCCGAAAACCGGAGCTGACCCATGACAGAACCTCTTTTGAGTGTCCGCAATCTGCGGCTCGACATTCCCACGGGCGGCGGCACCCTGCATGCGGTGCGTGGGATCGACTTTGATCTTAACCGTGGCGAGACCCTGTGTATCGTTGGCGAAAGCGGGTCGGGCAAATCGCTCACCTCGCTCGCGCTGATGGGGCTCTTGGGCAAATCCATCAAGCGAAACGCGGATCGGATGACCTTTGATGGCACCGAGTTGACCACCGCCAGCCAAGGCCAGATGCGCAAGCTGCGCGGCGCGCGGATGGCGATGATCTTTCAAGAGCCGATGACCTCGCTGAACCCCGCCTATACGATCGGGGATCAGCTGGCCGAGGCGCTGCTGTTGCACCGCAAGGTCAGCCGCCAACAGGCGCGGGACCGGGCGATTGAACTGCTGGAGAAAGTCGGCATCACCGCCGCAGAGAGCCGTCTTTCGCAGTATCCGCACCAGCTCTCGGGCGGTCTGCGCCAGCGTGTGATGATCGCCATGGCGCTGATGTGCGAGCCAGAACTAATCATCGCGGATGAGCCGACAACCGCGCTTGATGTGACCATCCAAGCACAGATCCTGCGGCTGCTGCACGATCTGGGGCGCGAGATGAACATGGCGGTGATCTTGATTACCCATGACCTCGGTGTCGTGGCCCGCGTGGCCGACAAGGTCGCGGTGATGTACGCGGGCGAGTTGGTCGAGACCGGCCCGGTGGGCGACATCTTCAACGCGCCTTCGCATCCCTATACCCGCGGATTGCTGCGCTGCATCCCCCTGCCCGGCAAGACCGACCGCGGCGCGAAACTGGGGACCATTCCGGGCATCGTGCCCTCGCTGGTGGGCGAAGTCGAAGGCTGCGTCTTCCGCACCCGTTGCCCGCATGCGGTTGCCGAATGCCGGGGCGAGATCCCGAAAAGAGAGGAGGGCAACCACGCCTTCCGCTGCATTTTCCCCGATGGCAAGCGCCATTCTGAGAAGGAGCTGACCGTATGAAGGACAGCGTAAACACCCCCCCGGTGCTGGAGCTTTCGGGCGTCAGCAAAACCTACCGGGTGAAACAGGGCATGTTCGGCAAGGTCAAACCGCTGACAGCCGTGAACGACGTATCGCTGCAACTGGGCAAAGGCGAAGTGCTGGGACTGGTCGGTGAATCCGGTTGCGGGAAATCCACCCTCGCCAAGATCCTTTTGGGGCTGGAGCAACCCACTGCCGGTCACGTCAAAATCGACGGCGAAGAGATCACGCAGCAGGGCCGTCTGGCGCTGGCCCGGCGCATCCAGCCGATCTTTCAGGACCCTTATTCCTCGCTCAACCCACGCAAAAGCATCTATGACGTGATCTCTCTGCCGCTGCGGGTACATGGCATCGGGGATGAGGCCAGCCGCAAGAAGAAGGTCAAAGAAATCCTCGACGTTGTCGGCCTGCCGCAGCGCGTGATGAACACCTACCCCAGCCAAATGTCCGGTGGCCAACGGCAGCGTGTGGCGATTGCCCGCGCGCTGATCATGAAGCCCGAGGTGGTGATCTGCGACGAGCCGACCTCGGCGCTGGATGTGTCGGTGCAGAGCCAAATTCTCAACCTTCTGGGCGAGCTGCGCGAAGAATTCGGCCTGACCTACCTTTTCATCAGCCACGACCTCGCGGTGGTCGAACACCTCGCGACCCGCGTGGCGGTGATGTATCTGGGCGAGATCGTGGAGCAGAACTCGGTCGCCGGGCTTTTTGACGCCCCGCGTCACCCCTACACTAAGGCCTTGCTGAAATCCGTACTGACGCCAGAGCCGGGCTTGGGCGTGCCGGACACGCAGCTTGGCATGGCCTACCCCAACCCCATCGCGCCGCCGCCGGGCTGCCATTTCCACCCGCGCTGCCCGCGCGCGACGGACCTGTGCAAGCAAAAGGCGCCGCGCCACATCCCGATCCCGGAGGGCTATGTAGCCTGCCATCTGCACGATCCGGAAACCCCCATGTACGAGCAGGAGTAATCCCATGTCATTGAACCTGTCGCACAGCAGTCAAACCCGCAAAACCGTCATCGAAACCGAACACGGCGTCGTCGCCGCACAGCACCGTCTGGCAGCACTTGCGGGGGCCGAGGTGCTGGCGGCAGGGGGCGACGCGGTAGACGCAGCCGTGGCCACCTCATTTGTCATCGGGGTGCTGGAGCCATGGATGAGCGGCCCTGCCGGGGGCGGGGCAATGATGCTTTGGCGCGCTAAAGAAGGTCAGGCCCATGCGCTAAACCACGGTATGCGCAGCCCCGGCGCGCTTAACCCGGCGAACTATCCACTCAGCGGGCGCGGTAAGGCGGGCGATCTTTTTCCGTGGGAGCATGTCGAAGGTGACCGCAACGTGCAGGGTGCGACGGCCATCGCAGTGCCGGGTGTGGTCGATGGGCTGGGCCAAGCGCACGCGCGCTTTGGCAAGATGCCTTGGGGCGAACTGCTGTCGCCCGCGATTGACCACGCCCGCAAGGGGCTGACGGTGGATTGGTATGCCGCACTCGTCATTGCCTCGTGCACGCGCGAATTGGCCAAAGATGCGGATGCTGCGGCGGTTTTCCTCGAAGATGGGCAATGGCCAACGATCAGCGGTTGGACCGCGCTGGCCGAAAAGCGGCTGGATCAATCGCGCATGGCCGACAGCCTTGATCAGATCGCGCGCCATGGGGCGCGGACGCTCTATGACGGTGACCTTGGCGCGGCCATGGCGAAGGATGTCCAGGACAAGGGCGGCAGCCTCTCGCGCGAAGACCTGCAAGCCTACCGGGCCGAGTTCCACGCCCCGCTCGATTTCGCCTACCGCGACGCGCGGTTCCATGTGGTGCCGGGGCTGACCGCTGGCCCGACCTTCCGCGATACCTTTGCCTCGCTGGAAACCGAAGACCTCGGCAGCGCTCCCGGCCCCGACAGCTATGCCGCGATGGCTGCGGCGCTAAAGGGCGCTTATGCGCGGCGGCTCGGATCGATGGGCGACACCGGCGAAAGCCCCGAGGCCCCGGGCTGCACCACGCATTTCTCGGTCGTCGACCGTCACGGCAATATGGTGGCGCAAACCCAGACACTGCTGTCGATCTTCGGCTCGCGGGTCGTCTCGCCGTCGACCGGGTTTTTGATGAACAACGGCATCATGTGGTTCGATCCCGTTCAGGGCCGCCCAAACTCGCTCGGCCCGGACAAACGCTGCTTGATGAACGTCTGCCCGGTGGTCGGCGAACAGGGTGACAAACGCTTTGCCTTTGGGGCCTCCGGCGGGCGCAAGATCCTCGGCGCGGTGGCGCAACTGTCGTCCTTCGTCACCGATTTCGACATGTCGTTGGAGGAAAGCTTCCACGCGCCCCGGATCGACGCTTCGGACGCGAACCAACTCATCGCCGACGAAGACCTGCCGCGCGATGTGCTGGACCGTCTGCGCGAAGACAGCACCGTTGCCGAGACCAAACGCACGATCTTTCCCTACGCCTTTGCCTGCCCCGCAGGTGTAATGCGCGACGCGGGACGCAATTCCGGCTGCACCGAGATCATGTCGCCCTGGGGCGACGCCGTTTCCGAAGATATGACAAAGGACCTTTAAGCATGACCCGCGACAGCGCGATCCAAGCGATCACGACCTATTTCGACGACGGCACATTCCAATCCGAATTGGGCACCCTCGTCTCTTACGAGACCGAAAGCCAGAACCCCGACCAAGCGCCTGAACTCATGCGCTACCTGACCGAGACGATGAAGCCGCGCCTGACCGCGATGGGCTTTACCTGTTCGCTGCACGACAACCCCGACCCACGCGGCGGGCCGCTTTTGGTCGGTGAGCGCCGCGAGGGCGACGATCTGCCGACCGTGCTGACCTATGGCCATGGCGACGTGATCCGCGCCCAAACCGACCAGTGGCGCGAGGGGCTGCATCCCTTCAAACTGGTTGAGGAAGGCGACAAGCTGTATGGCCGTGGCACCGCCGACAACAAAGGCCAACACCTGATCAATATCGCGGCGCTGGAAGCCGTGCTGAAGACCCGCGGCAAGCTGGGGTTCAACTGCCGCATCGTGATCGAGATGAGCGAAGAGACCGGCAGCGCGGGCTTGCCAGAGTTCTTTACCGAACATCGCGAGAAGCTGACGGCGGATGTGTTGATCGCCTCGGACGGACCGCGCCTGCAACCCGATGTGCCGACCATGTTCATGGGCTCGCGCGGCGGGGTCTCTTTCGATCTGATCATCGACAAACGCGACGGGGCGCATCACTCGGGCAATTGGGGTGGCTTGCTTGCCGATCCGGCGATGATCTTGGCCCAAGCGCTGGCGACCATCACCGACAAACGCGGGCAAATCCAGATCGCTGAATGGCGCCCTGACAGTCTGACACCTTCGGTCCGCGACGCGCTGAAAGACCTGCCGATCGAAAGCGATGATGGCCCCGCCATCGACACCGACTGGGGCGAAGAAGACCTGTCCCCGGTCGAGCGCGCCTATGGCTGGAACAGCTTTGCCATTCTCGCGATGAAAAGCGGCGTCCCCGAAGCGCCGGTCAACGCGATCTCGGCCCATGCCACCGCCACTTGCCAATTGCGCTATGTGGTCGGCACCGATCCCGAAGACATCCTGCCCGCGCTGCGGCGTCACCTTGATAAACACGGGTTCGAGGAGGTGCGGATCGAGCCGCATGACCGTGGCTTCTTCCGCGCGACGCGGCTGGATGCGGATCACCCTTGGGTGAAGTTCGTGGCGGCCTCCCTCACGAAAAGCGCCGGAAAAGCGCCACATATCCTGCCGAACCTTGCAGGCTCCCTGCCCAACGACAGTTTCAGCGATATTCTGGGTCTGCCGACGGTCTGGGTGCCGCATTCCTATCGCAGCTGTTCGCAGCACGCGCCGGATGAACATGTGCTGAAACCCGTCTGCCGCGATGCGCTGCGGGTGATGGCGGGCGTGTTCTGGGACCTGGGCGACGGCAATACACCGCCGCGTGCCGCGTGAGAACAAACGGGCGGGGGCAACCGGCCCCTGCCCGACTTACAGCGCAGCCCGGATGCAATTTTCCAGCGCATCTTGGCTGAGGGCGCAGGGGTTTGCCCGCATGGAGGAAGACGCCGCCGCTTCCTGCGCAGTCTCTACAAGGTCGGTCCCTTCGGGGATCCAGCGGTTCAGACGCTCCAGCCCCCAATCGTCAAGCAGGGCCGAGAGGGCGGTGAATGTGCCGGTCTCAGGCAGATCAAAACCCTCTGCCAGCCATGTCTGCACTTCTGAAAACCGCCGGGAGGCACCGAGCACATCACTATTGGCGGCCAGCACCGGCCCCAGCAGACGCCCACAAATCAACCCATGCGGCGCGCCAAACTGCCCGCCGATCACACCGGCCAGCCCATGCACAGCGCCGAGGCCCGCATTCGCCAGCGCCAAACCGCCCGACAGGCTGACATAGGCCATCGCGTCCCGCGCGGCAGGGTCTTCGCCCGCCGCCAGACGTTTGAGCGCGGCAATCCCCTGCGGAATCGCGGCACGGCAGAGCGCATCGCTGAGCGGGTTGGCTTTGCTTGAAAGATAGGGCTCGATCACCTGCACCAACGCATCAAGGCCCGACCCCAACGTGACGCCGCGCGGCGCGCCATCCGTCAGCGCAGGATCGACCAAGGCCAAACGCGGCAGCATTCGGTCGTCGCGCAGGCTGACTTTTCGCGCGGCGTCTGGCACGGCGATGACGGCGTTTTTTGTCACCTCGGCCCCGGTGCCTGCGGTGGTGGGGATCGCGATCATCGGCAGCGGGTCGGCTTGCAACGGCTTGCCCGCGCCCACGACTTCGAGATGTTCCATCACGTCGCAATCCGACGGGATCAGCGCCGCTGCGGCTTTGGCAAGGTCGATGACCGCCCCTCCGCCGACGCCCAGCACCACCTGCGCTCCGCGCCCTGCCAGAGCGGCAGAGCGGACATCCTCGACCGAGGGTTCGCCGCTGCTGCGGACCTCGGTCACGTCACATCCAGCCGCCGTCAGGTAACGGCTGAGCTCATCGACCCAAGCGACGGATCCACCGCGTAAAATCAGCACCCGGCGGCCAAAGCTGAGCGCGGCGTCGACGGCTTCTGAAGCGGTCCCACGGCCAAAGCGGATGCGCCCAGCGGTGGCGAAACCAAAGGCTGCGATCCCCTCCATCAGAATTGCAACGTGGCGTTTACAGCGCGCTTCCATGCACCGTATTTCTCATCCCGCGTCGCCGCATCCATCTCCATTTCAAACCGCCGATCAAGCGCCCATTCGCGGGCAAAGCCTTCCATGTCCGGATAGATGCCCGCCCGCTGCCCCGCCAACCATGCCGCTCCAAGCGCCGTGGTTTCCAGCACATCAGGACGGTCGACCGAGGCGCCGATCACGTCGGACAGGAACTGCATCGCCCAGTCACTGGCGCTCATCCCGCCGTCGACACGCAGGGTGGCGATCTCGCCCGCCTGCCCCTGTGCGGCCCAATCCGCCTGCATCGCCTCCAGCAAATCGCGGGTCTGGTAGCCGACGCTTTCCAGCGCCGCGCGGGCCAGTTCCGCGGGGCCGGAGTTGCGCGTCAGCCCATAGATCGCGCCGCGACACTCCGCGTTCCAGTAAGGCGCACCGAGGCCGACGAAGGCGGGCACCAGCACCACATTCTGATGCGGATCGGCCTGTTCGGCCAGTGCTTGAGTCTCGCTCGCCTCGCGGATCATCTTAAGCCCGTCGCGCAGCCATTGCACCACGGCACCAGCGACGAAAATCGACCCTTCGAGCGCATAGGTTGGCTTGCCGTCGAGTTGATAGGCAATGGTGGTCAGCAGGCGATTGGTTGAAGTCACCGCCGTTTCGCCCGTATTCAGCAGCGCAAAACAGCCCGTGCCATAGGTCGACTTCATCATGCCCGGTTGGAAGCAAGCCTGCCCGATGGTCGCCGCCTGCTGGTCGCCTGCCACACCAAGGATCGGAATCTCGCGGCCAAACAGATCGGGACGGGTCATGCCGAAATCGGCGGCGCAGTCTTTGACCTCGGGCAGCATCTCGACGGGAATGTCGAACATCTTGCAGATCGTCGTGCTCCATCGGCCCTTGTGAATGTCATAAAGCATGGTGCGCGCGGCGTTGGTGGCATCAGTCACATGGCGCGCGCCGCCTGTGAGCTTCCAGATCAGGTAGCTGTCGACCGTGCCGAAAAGCAACTCGCCCGCCTGTGCGCGGTCGCGCGCCCCGTCGACGTTATCCAAAATCCACTTCAGCTTGGTGCCGGAGAAATAAGGATCGGCCAGCAGGCCCGTGCGTTCGGTGATGATCTTGTCGTCACCACTCTCGCGCAGCGCGCGGCAGAAATCGGCAGTGCGGCGGTCTTGCCAAACGATGGCGTTATAGACTGGCTGGCCGGTCTTGGCGTCCCAGACCAGCGTCGTCTCACGTTGGTTGGTGATGCCGATGGCGGTGATGTCATCGGGGCGCAGGCCTGCTTTTTCGATCACCGCGCGGCAGGTGCCCGCAGTGGTGGACCACAGATCGCCGGGATCATGCTCAACCCAGCCGGAACGGGGGAAATGCTGCGGAAACTCTTCTTGGGCGGTGGCCGTCACGGCCATGTTGCCGTCAAAAAGGATCGCCCGCGAGGATGTGGTTCCTTGATCAATGGCGAGGATATGGGTCATGGCGCAGCCCCCGGTTGTCTTATGGAATGAAAAAGGGCCGGAACGCTGCTGCGCCCCGGCCCCCAAAGTTTGGCTTACTGCCAGGACTTGATCAACTCTTCGTAGCTGATTGTCTCAGGCTCGGGGTCTTCGTTGTCGAGCTTGGCAACCGGCGAGCCGGGCTGTTCCAGCCAGTAGGAGGCTTCCTGCTCTTCGTTCATTTTCGGACCCAGATCACCTTGGACGCCTGCGCGCTCAAGACGTTCCATGACCTTTTCCTGCTCGGCGCAGAGGCTGTCGAGTGCTTCTTGCGGGGTTTTCGCACCGGACATTGCGTCGCCGATGTTCTGCCACCACAGCTGCGCCAGCTTGGGGTAATCCGGCACGTTCGTCCCGGTGGGCGACCATGCGGTGCGTGCGGGGGAGCGGTAGAATTCCACCAGACCGCCGAGTTTCGGCGCACGTTCGGTGAAGCTTTCGTGCTGGATGGTCGACTCGCGGATGAAGGTCAGACCGGCGTGGGCTTTTTCAACATCAACGGTTTTCGAGGTCACGAACTGCGCGTAGAGCCATGCGGCCTTGGCGCGGTCGACGGGGGTGCTTTCCATCAGCGTCCAGCTGCCCACGTCCTGATAGCCAACCTTCTGACCATCTTTCCAGTAGGCGCCATGCGGGCTGGGGGCCATGCGCCACTTGGGCGTGCCATCGTCGTTCAGCACGGCAGTGGCATTCTCGTTCACCATGTCCGCGGTGAAGGCGGTGTACCAGAACATCTGCTGGGCGATGGCACCCTGTGCAGGAACCGGGCCGGCTTCGCCGAAGGTCATGCCAGCGGCTGCGGGGGGCGTGTACTTTTCAAGCCATTCGATGGATTTGGAGATCGCATAGACCGCCGCCGCATCGTTGGTCGCACCACCACGGGTCACACAGGAACCGACGGGCTGCGAGTTTTCGTTGACCCGGATGCCCCATTCGTCGACCGGCAGGCCGTTGGGTTCACCGACATCGCCCATGCCAGCCATGGACATCCACGCATCGGTATAGCGCCAGCCAAGCGACGGGTCTTTTTTGCCGTAGTCCATGTTGCCAAAGACTTCGACGCCGTCGATGGTGCGGCCGGTGAAGAACTCAGCGATGTCCTCATAGGCAGACCAGTTGACCGGCACGCCCAGCTCATAGCCGTATTTTTCTTTGAACTCAGCCATCAACTCAGGATCGGTGAACCAGTCCTGGCGGAACCAGTAGAGGTTGGCGAACTGCTGGTCGGGCAGCTGGTACAGCTCACCGTCAGGCGACGTGGTGAAATCAAGGCCGATGTAATCGTCCAGATCCAGACCGGGGTTGGTCACGTCTTTGCCTTCGTTCGCCATCCAGTCGGTCAGGCTGCGCGCCTGCTTGTAGCGCCAATGCGTGCCGATCAGGTCAGAGTCGTTGATATAGGCGTCATAGATGTTCTCGCCCGACTGCATCTGCGTTTGCAGTTTCTCGACCACGTCACCTTCGCCGATCAGGTCGTGAGTGATGTTGATGCCGGTGATCGCGGTGAAGGCCGGGGCCAGCACGTTGGCCTCGTATTCATGGGTGGTGATTGTCTCGGACACCACTTTGATGTCCATGCCCTTGAACGGCTCAGCAGCGTCGAGGAAGAACTGCATCTCCGCCTCTTGCTCTTCGCGGCTCAGCGCGGAGCGTTCGATTTCCTCGTCGAGGAATTTTTTCGCGGCATCCATATCCGCGAATGCTGGTCCGGCGAGCAGACCGAGCGTGACCGCAAGTGCGGTACTCGATTTCATGACAGATCGTTTCATTATGTCCTCCCTAGACATTTGGTCGTGTCGTATGGCTGCCCCGATTAACCGGGATCAGCCGTGATAGCGCCTAGACCCAGCGAAATACGGCTGCGGCATAGGCAAGGCAGACCAGCAGCGCATAGGGCTGCGGCCCCGCCTCGAAACCCAGCCAGATCAAATTGATAAAGGCCGAGCCGAGAAGCGTGATGAACAGACGGTCACCACGGGTTGTTTCGATCCTGAGAATGCCGGTGCGGGGCGTCTCAGGAAATTTGATCGCGAGGATCGTGAAGGTGATAAGCAACAGCGCGATGACACCGAAGAAGATCGCGGTGGGCATGGTCCAAGCCATCCAAGACATAAGCGGTCTCCCTTTATACGCGCCCGAGGGCAAAGCCCTTGGCGATGTAGTTGCGGACGAAATAGATCACCAAAGCGCCCGGTACGATTGTGAGCACCCCGGCGGCGGCCAGAACACCCCAGTCGAGGCCCGAGGCCGAAACGGTGCGGGTCATGGTGGCGGCGATGGGTTTCGCGTCGACCGAAGTAAGGGTCCGCGACAGCAGCAATTCGACCCATGAGAACATGAAGCAGAAGAAGGCCGCGACACCGATGCCGGAGGCAATCAGCGGGGTGAAGATACGGATGAAGAAGCGCGGGAAAGAGTAGCCGTCAAGGTAGGCGGTCTCGTCAATCTCCTTCGGCACGCCGCGCATGAAACCTTCGAGGATCCAGACCGCCAGCGGCACGTTGAACAGACAATGCGCCAGCGCCACGGCAATATGCGTGTCGAACAGCCCGACCGAGGAATAGAGCTGGAAGAACGGCAGCGCGAATACGGCAGGCGGGGCCATGCGGTTGGTCAGCAGCCAGAAGAACAGATGCTTGTCGCCCATAAAGCTGTAGCGCGAGAAAGCATAGGCCGCAGGCAGCGCCACAGCGAGCGAGATCACGGTGTTCAGCACAACATAGATCAGGCTGTTGACATAGCCCATATACCAGCTCGGATCGGTGAGGATCTTGGCATAGTTCGCCAGCGTCAAATCACGCGGGTAGAGCGAGAAGCTCCCCAAGATTTCTGCGTTGGTCTTCAGGCTCATGTTGATCAGCCAGTAGATCGGCAGCAGCAGGAAAAGCAGGTAGAGGGTCATCACCACCACAGACCCTTTGGGCCGAAAGCGGCTGCGGCGGGCGCGTTTGTCGGTGGTCACGTCACCCGGAATGGGCGCGGCACCGGGGGCTTGCACGGTTGTGTCGGTCATCACACACCATCCCTTTTGTCGAGGTTGACCATCACGGTGTAGAACACCCATGAGATCAACAAGATCACCAGAAAATACATCAGGCTGAACGCCGCTGCGGGGCCGAGGTCAAACTGGCCGATGGCCATTTTCACCAAGTCGATGCTGAGAAAGGTCGTGGCATTGCCCGGCCCGCCGCCCGTCACAACAAACGGCTCGGTATAGATCATGAAACTGTCCATGAAGCGCAGCAGGATCGCGATCATTAGCACCCCCGCCATCTTGGGCAGTTCGATGTAGCGGAACACGGCCCAACGGCTGGCTTGGTCGATCTTGGCGGCTTGGTAGTAAGCGTCCGGAATGGATTGCAGCCCGGCATAGGCCAAGAGCGCCACCAGCGAGGTCCAGTGCCAGACGTCCATGACCACAACAGTGATCCAAGCGGCGGTGATGTCTTGGGTGTAGTTATAGGTGATACCGAGCTTGTCGAGCGTGTAGCCCAGAAGGCCAATGTCGACGCGGCCAAAGATCTGCCAGATGGTGCCGACCACGTTCCACGGGATCAGCAGCGGCAGCGACATGAGCACCAGACAAAAGCTGGCCCAGAACCCGTTTTTCGGCATGTTCAGCGCGACAAAGATGCCCAGCGGAATTTCGATCGCCAGAATGACACCCGAAAAGATCAGCTGCCGGCCCAGAGCATCCCACATCCGGTCGCTGTCGAGCATGTCGGAGAACCACTCAAGACCGGCCCAGAAGAACTCATTGCGGCCAAAGGTGTCTTGCACCGAGTAGTTCACCACGGTCATCAGCGGGATCACGGCCGAGAAGGCCACGAGGATCAGAACCGGCAGGACAAGGAACCATGCCTTTTGGTTGACGGTCTTGTTCATGCGGCCTCTCCCTCTGCGCTGATGCGCCAATCATCGGCATAGACATTGATGCCCGCCGGATCGAAGCTGATCGCGGTGTTTTCGCTCGGCACGGTTGCGCCTTCCTCGGCAATGGCGCTGACCGGTTGACCTGCCACATCAAGGCGGATGATCTTGTGGCGGCCCACGTCTTCGACGCGCGTTACCTTGGCAGGCAGGCCCAGCCCTTCGCCATTGAGGCGGATAAACTCGGGCCGGACGCCCAGCTGGGTTTTGCCGCCCTTGGGGGCGTAAGTTTTATTCAAGTTGATGTTCGTGCCCGCGACCTGCGCGGCATTGCCCGAGATCTGCGCGTCAAACAGGTTCATCCCCGGCGAGCCGATGAAATAGCCCACGAAAGTATGTGCGGGCCGCTCGAACAATTCCTGCGGCGTGCCAATCTGCACCACGCGACCATCGTACATCACCACGACCTTATCCGCGAAGGTCAGCGCCTCGGTCTGGTCATGGGTCACATAGATCATCGTGTGGCCGAATTCATGGTGCAGCGATTTGAGCTGCGTGCGCAGCTCCCATTTCATGTGCGGGTCGATCACCGTCAGTGGCTCGTCGAACAACAGCGCGTTCACGTCTTCGCGTACCATGCCCCGACCCAGCGAAATCTTCTGCTTGGCATCCGCCGTGAGGCCGCGCGCCTTGCGGTTCAACTCGTCTTCCATGCCGATCATCTGCGCGATCTGCTGCACGCGATCTGCAACATAAGAGGCATCCGCGCCCCGGTTGCGCAGCGGAAAGGCGAGGTTATCGCGCACCGTCATCGTGTCGTAGACCACCGGGAACTGAAACACCTGCGCGATGTTGCGCTCGGCGGTGGGGGCGTGGGTTACATCCACATCGTTAAACAGGATGCGACCCTGCGAAGGCTGCAACAGCCCCGAAATGATGTTGAGAAGTGTGGACTTGCCGCAACCGGACGCGCCCAAAAGCGCATAGGCTTCGCCGTCGATCCAGTCGTGGTTCAATTCCTTGAGGGCAAAGTCATCCTCATGGCCGGGGTTCGGCAGATAGGAATGCGCAAGGTTATCAAGCGTGATCTTGGCCATTATGCCGCCTCCGCATAGGGCGCGGCAGAGACGAGGGCCCCGTTCGCGTCAAAGAGATAGATATGCGCTGGATCCAGATAGACCGACAGCGGCTGACCCGGCTTCAGGTGCTGGATGCCATGCACCAGCCCGACCCATTTTGCGCCGTGATAGTCGAGGTGGATAAACGTCTCCGACCCCGTAATCTCGGTCACATTCAGCACCGCGTCAAAGCCGATCGCCTCAGCGGCCTGCGCGCTTAGCGTCAGGTGGTTGGGGCGGAAACCGGCGGTATATTCACCGTCTTTCAGGCTTGCCATCGTGGCAGGCGCGGGCATTTCACCGCCGTCAAACCGCAGCGTGTTGCCCGATTTGGTCATGCTGAGAAAATTCATCGGCGGGTCAGAGAAAACCCGCGCCGTCGTGGCATTCTCAGGCCGACGGTAGACGCTTGGCGTCAGGCCGAATTGCGTGACGCGGCCCTCCCAAAGCGTCGCGGTGTTGCCGCCCAAAAGCAGCGCCTCTTCCGGCTCTGTCGTGGCGTAGACAAAGATCGACCCGGCGCGTTCAAAGATGCGCGGAATCTCGGCGCGGAGTTCTTCGCGCAGTTTATAATCGAGGTTCGCCAGCGGCTCATCCAGCAGCACCAGCCCTGCGTTTTTCACCAGTGCCCGCGCCAAGGCGCAGCGCTGTTGCTGACCGCCCGAAAGCTCCAGCGGTTTGCGGTCAAGCATCGGGGTTAGCTGCATCAGCTCGGCGGTTTCGCGCACCGCGCGGTCGATCTCGTCTTTGGATTTACCGACCAGCTTCATCGGCGAGGCGATGTTGTCATAGACGGTCATCGAGGGGTAGTTGATGAACTGCTGATAGACCATCGCCACTTTGCGGTCTTGAACGCGCATGCCGGTGACATCTTCGCCGTTCCAGATCACTTGGCCAGTATTGGGCACATCCAGCCCGGCCATCAGCCGCATCAGCGAGGTCTTGCCCGCAGACGTTGGCCCCAAAAGCACGTTCATCGTGCCCTTTTCCAAGGTCAGGTCGGTCGGGTGGATATGCGTTTGACCGCCCACCGTTTTCGACACGTTTTTTAGGATCAAACTCACGTTCGTCCTCCCCTCATTCCGCCGCAGAGGCGGCTTGTTTCGCTGCACGCATCTGCATCCATTCATCAAGACGCGCGAGCTGCGCCTCATCCATTCGCAGGCCCGACTTGCTGCGGCGCCAAACGACGTCCTCTGCGCTGAGGGCATATTCTTTGTTCATCAGCCACGCGACCTCACCCGCCGTGAGGGTCGCGCCGAAATGCTCGCCCATATCCGCGAGCGTTTTCGCCGCGCCCATCATCGCCCATGCATCGGTACCATAGGCGCGGATCAGCCGTGCTGCCCAGCTTTCATCAAGAAAGTCATAATCCGCTTTCAACCGCGCGATCAACTGCGCGACACCGTCCACCGGGAAATCACCGCCGGGCAGCGCCACGCCAGCGGTCCAATGATCCGACAGCCCGCCAAAATGCGGGGCGATCAGATCCAGCGCGTCTTCGGCCAGTTTGCGGTATGTGGTGATCTTGCCGCCAAAGACATTGAGGATCGGCGCGCCGCCGGTTTCGTCCACCTTGAGCGTATAGTCCCGCGTGGCCGCCGTGGCGCTGCTGGCCCCATCGTCATAAAGCGGGCGCACGCCGGAATAGGTCCAGACGATGTCTTTGCGGGTGATGTCCTGCTTGAGATAGCCGTTCACGAAGTTGATCAGGTAATCCTGCTCTTCGGGGGTGCATTCCGGGGTGACGGAAGGATCGGGGTGATCCGCATCCGTGGTGCCGATTAGCGTGAAATCTTGCTCATAGGGGATCGTGAAGATGATCCGCCCATCGGTGCCTTGGAAGAAATAGCATTTGTCGTGATCGTAAAGCCGCTTGGTCACGATATGGCTGCCGCGCACCAGCCGCACCCCTTCGGAGGAGTTCAGCCGCGCAGTGTTGTGGATGATCTCGCCCACCCACGGGCCGCCCGCGTTGACCAGCATCTTCGCTTGGATCACCTCGCGCTGACCATCGGCGCCATGCTCCACCGTGACAGCCCAACCTTCGGCATTGCGGTCGGCCGAGATCACCTTGGTCCGGGTCATGATGCGTGCGCCGCGCAATTCCGCATCGCGGGCGTTCAGCACCACAAGGCGCGAATCCTCGATCCAGCAGTCGGAATACTCAAAGGCTTTCTCGAAGCGATCTTCCAGCGGTGCCCCCTCGGGCGTACCGCGCAGTGACAGGCTGCGGGTGGCGGGCAGGATCTCGCGACCACCGAGATTGTCATAGAGAAACAGGCCCAAGCGGATCAGCCACGCCGGGCGGCGGCCCCGCATCCAAGGCATGAACAGCCGTAGCAATTTGGAGGTCGGCGTGTCCCCCTCAAACCGCATGTCGCGGTGATAGGGCAGCACGAAACGCATCGGCCAAGAGATATGCGGCATCGCTTTCAGCAGCACTTCGCGCTCGGTCAGCGCGTGGCGCACGAGGCCGATCTCGAAATACTCAAGGTAGCGCAGCCCGCCGTGGAACAGTTTGGTCGAGGCCGAAGAGGTCGCCGAGGCCAGATCATTCATCTCGGCCAAGGTCACGCTCAGCCCCCGTCCTGCGGCGTCGCGCGCGATCCCGGCGCCGTTGATGCCCCCACCGATGACGAAAAGATCGACCGGGGCAGCGGGCACATGGCTATCGGGCTGTTGGTTCAAAATCCGGCCCTCCCCCAGCTCAGACTGTCCAATTAGGGGCAGTGTTACGAAACGACTCTCATCTGCACAAGTTTTATTTTCGTTTATGTTCGTTTCACCAGTATATCGAACATGCTAACCACAACCTGCTGCGCGATTGCTTGCGTTAGGCAAAACACTGGAGATAATGCGCCAACAGCAGGCAGGAGCGACACCCATTTCACAGACATTCCGCCATCCCGACATCCTTGAAATCGCCCGGCGCGAAGGCAAAGTCACCGTCGACGGGCTGGCCGAGCATTTCGGCGTGACCCATCAGACCATCCGCCGTGACCTTACGGAACTGGCCGATAGTGGTAAGCTTGAGCGGGTGCATGGCGGCGCGGTGCTGCCTTCGGGGGCCAGCAACATCGGCTATGCCGAGCGGCGCAATCTGCACGAAGAGGCTAAGACTCGCATCGCCCGCGCCTGTGCCGAACATATTCCCGACGGTTGTTCGGTCTTTCTGAATATCGGCACCAGCACCGAGGCGGTGGCCCGCGCTCTGCTGCATCACCGCGATCTGATGGTGGTGACGAACAACATGAATGTCGCCAATATTCTGGTCGACAATCCCGAATGCCGCATCGTGCTGACGGGCGGGGCGCTGCGCCGCATGGACGGCGGGCTGGTTGGCAATCTGACGATCGAAACGATCCGCCAGTTCAAGTTCGACATCGCGGTGATCGGCTGTTCGGCCATGGATGCGGATGGTGATCTGCTCGACTTCGATATCGAAGAGGTGGGGGTCAGCCAATGTATCATCGCGCAGTCGCGCAAGACCTTTTTGGTGACGGATCATTCCAAATTCAAACGCTCCGCCCCGGCGCGCATCGCTTCGGCGCGGGAGGTGGATATGTTCTTTACCGATCTGCCCCTGCCCGCCGGGCTAGCAGAGAAATGCAAGGGTTGGGAGACCGAAGTGATCTTTGCCCCGGATGCCTGACGCGCGCCGCTAGGCGTCCGTCCATTCCCGCGCGACGGGTTTGGTCACCAGCGTCGGCAGGCAGGCTTGCAATGCTTCGACAAAGTTCTGGCTCCAGCGGTTCACATCCGTCGCCCGCACCTGCGCCATGCAACTGGCATGGCGGCGTTTGCGTTCCTCCAACGGCAGGGCAAGCGCGGTCTTGAGCGCCTCGCTCATGTCCTCGATGTCGTACGGGTTGACCTGAATAGCATCTGTCAGGTCTTCGGCGGCCCCGGCCATATGCGACAGGATCAGCACGCCGGGGTCTTCGGGGTCTTGCGCCGCGACATATTCCTTGGCGACAAGGTTCATCCCATCGGCAAAGGGGGTGACGATCCCCACCCGCGCACGGCGGTAGAGCCGCGCCAAGAGATCGCGATCAAGGTTGCGGTGAATATAGCGCAGCGGGGTCCAATCGATCTCTCCATGTTCGCCGTTCACCCGGCCGACAAGTTCTTCCAATTCGTAGCGCAACTCGCGGTAAGCGGCGACCTCTTCGCGGCTTGGCGGGGCGATCTGGACCATGCTTACCCGCCGCTCACGCTCATCGCGGGTTTCCAGATAGCGGCCAAAGGCGCGGAAGCGGTTGGGCAGACCTTTGGAGTAGTCCAGCCGGTCCACCCCGATCACGATGTCCCCCGCCATATCATCGGCAAGCCGGTCCTGCGCGCTGCCGCCTTGGGCGGCCTGCACAAAGGTCTCCACATCGATCCCGATGGGGAATGATCTCAACGCCACTGCCCGAGAGCCGCATTTGATCGTGCCGTTCATCAAGAATTCGGAGTCCGTTTCGGCGCGGAACATTTCAAGGCAACGCGCCACGTCAGCGCGGGTTTGCAGGCCCACAAGGTCATAGTCCGCCAGCCAATGCGCCAGATTGGCCTCCCGCGGGAGGGCGCCCATATCGCCCAATGCGGGGAAAGGAATATGCAGGAAAAACCCGATCTTACCTGCAAAACCCAGTTTGCGCAGTTCTGTCGCGAGGGGAAAGAAGTGGTAGTCGTGCACCCAGATCATATCGTCCGGCCGGGCCACCTTCATCACCTGCCGCGCAAGGCGCGCGTTAACGGCGCTGTAGCCCCGCTCGAACCCCCGGTCCAACTCCACCAGATCGCCGCGACGGTGACAGACCGGCCAAAGCACCGAGTTCGAAAAACCGAGGTAGAAATTCTTGTAGTCTTCGGGGCTGAGGCTGAAGCTCAGCCGGGTGTATTTGCCCTGATCGCCATATTCGCTCAGGCTCTCTGACGGGGTTTCGGTGGTTTCCGGGTGCGACCCGATCCAGATGCCGCCGATCTTGCGCAGGGTTTCATGAAGCGCATAGACCAACCCACCGGAGGGGGCGGCCTCTGACGGGATGCGATTTGAGATTACAATTAATCTGCCAGCCATTTTATGCCTCGGGAACAATCAATTTTTGGCCGCCGAGCCTGCTAAGGCGGAACGCCGACCACCACTAACGGTTTAATGGTTTAGGTTGGTAAAGGTTCCCAGCTTGGTCGGCTTTGGTCAATTCTTTTGCAGGCGCAGCATGGCAAACCGCTGCGATTATTTTTTCAGCGCCCAAGAAAGAACCATGCAACCCCCACGGGAAGCAGGGACATCAAGACCATCGAAAAAATCACGACCCTGCCGTCGCGCATCAGATAGCCCGCCGCGAAAATGGCGATCATGGCCGAGGCGATAGAGCCGGAAGTGGGCACGATTTCCATGAACGGCATGAACATCGACAGGGCCATCACCATCAACAGCGGCAAGTAAATCCACGGGCGGTGCAGGATGAAGGTCGACCGCTGATGCAAATATTGATCCACGAAATCCACCGGGCGGCGCAGCCAGCGCACCCCCGCACGCAGCTTCTTCGCAGCGATGTCGCGGCGCATGATAAAGCCCGGTAGCCACAGGCTTTCGCGGCCAAAGATCATCTGCACCACCAGAAACAAGACCACCAACCCGATAAACGCCGTAAAGCCGGGGATGCCGCTGGCCGGAGAGGTAGAGATCAGGCTGAAGGTCAGGATCGTCGAAGCAAATGAATGTTTGCCCAGACAATCGATGATCTCTTCTACGGTAATCTGCCGATCCGCGCCGCCGGACAGATGCTCCATCTGGTCAAGGACACCGCTGAGAGTTGGCCCACCTGTCTCGTTCATAAAATTTCAGTCCTTCTGAAGCCGGGCGATACCACTATTCATGTTAACAATGCCTGAGCGCGGTTAAAGTTCGCCCGTCCCGTCAATTCAGGGTCACGCGGTGCTGCGCAAAAAGGCCAGAAGCCCCCGTTCGGCTTGGGTCATATCGTCAATATCAGGTGGGTCCGGCAGGTCTTGGGGGTTCTGGCAAAGGTCGATGACCTGCGGATGGATATAGCTGTTGCGCGCAATGGTGGGCGTGTTGTGCAGCCGTTGGGCCGCCGCTTCGGCCATGGCTTTGATGGTCAGTTTGTCGTCCTTTAGCGCCACGTCAAAGGCCGCGACAGACCCGGCCCATGTGCGAAAGGTCTTGGCAGAGAACCCTTCGGCGCCAGCGGCCTCGGCGATATAATCATTCAGGGCCGAAGAAGTCAGCCTGCGCGGCTCCCCCTCTTCGTCGAGCCAGGTCAGCAGGTCCGCGCCCGGCAGATCGCGGATTTTCTCCAAGGCGCGCATCAGGGTGCGGTTAGCGATCTGGCGGCGGACCCGCTTGCCGCCCTTCGCCATGAAGGAGGCCTGCAATTTCCCATCTTTCAAGACCAGATGCCGCCGTTTCAAGGTCAGCGTGCCATAGGTGCGGTTGGTCTTGGCGTAGACTTGATTGCCCACGCGCAGCGACAGGCGGTCGATCATCGCCACAGCGGCGGCCAGTGCAAAGTCACGTTCGCCCAACTCTTCCTTGAGGTCCCGGCGCACGCGGCGGCGGATGCGCGGCAGGGTCTCGGCAAATTCGGGCAGGCTTGCGTATTTCTCCTGCGCCTGCGCCTCGGACCAGAGCGGATGATAGCGGTACTGTTTGCGCCCCCGCGCATCGAACCCCGTCGCCTGTAAGTGACCGTTGACATGAGGGCTGATCCAGACCTGCTCATAGGCTGGGGGCACCGCCAGTTTCACCAGTCGTTCGCGTTCGGCCTTGTCCTTGATGCAGCGGCCATCGGGCGCGTGATAGGAAAACCCCCGGCCGCAGCGCCGTCGCGCGATGCCGGGTTTGCTGTCGGGGTAATACCTAAGCGTGGACGGTGCGGTCATCTGGGGTTCCGAATGTGTGATGCGGGGTCTTGCGGGGGCGCGCAGATTGCCCTTCGTCTAGGCAAACGCCGCTGCATTGGCTGGGTTCCCGCCCCGCAGGACGCGCATCTTTGCGCAGTTGCAGCATAAATCCTTTGATTTCGCTGCGCCGGCGCATAGGTTTCGTGAGAACGCCCGCGCACTGAAAATCCCAGTGCCCTGAAACGGATAGACCAGACCCTATGGATAGCACCACCCTGTCGCACAGCAATCTGCCGCCCGTGATCCCGCTTGAGCGCCATGCGTTTTTCCTTGATCTCGACGGCACGCTGGCCCCCATCGTCGACAACCCCGAAGACGCCTGCCTGCCGGAGGCGACGCGCCACCTGCTGACGCAACTCGTTGCGCAGACCGATGGGGCGGTGGCGGTGATCTCGGGCCGGGCGCTGGCGGATGTGGACCGTATCTTGGGCGCGCTGCGGCTGCCGGTCTCTGGCTCGCATGGGTTAGAGTTGCGGCTGAGCACCGCGGCGGATCACGCCCCAAAGCAGAGCGCAGGGATCCCCGCCCCCGTGATCGACCGGTTGGAAGAATTCGCCGTGCTGCATGGGGTGACGTCAGAACGCAAACCCGGCGCGATTGCGCTGCATTACCGCAAGGCCCCCGATCAGGGCGAGGCCTGCCGCGCCTTTGTCGATACGCTGGTTGGCGAAGACGCCAGCCTGCGCGGCCTGCATGGCAAGATGGTCAGCGAAGTCGCCCTGAAAGGTGTCGACAAGGGCGGCGCGGTGACGCGATTCATGGCCTCCCCCGCCTTTGCCGAGCGGCTGCCGGTAATGGTAGGCGACGACGTAACGGACGAAGATGGCTTTCGCGCGGCGCAGGCCATGGGTGGCTTTGGCATCAAGATCGGCCAAGGGCCAACCGACGCACAACATCGCATCGCAGATGTGGCCGGCTTTGCCGATTGGCTGAAAGAAATTCTGCACTGATCCGGCCCGCCCGGCAGACGCATTGAGAATAGAAAAGAGGGACTTATGGATCTGGGTGTCATCGGGAATTGCGCGGTTGCGGCGCTGGTCAGCCGCGAAGGGGCGATCAACTGGTTTTGCCTGCCACGGTTTGACGGCGATCCGGTCTTTCACAGTCTGATGGGCCACGGCGCGGGCGAAGAGGGCGACGGGGAGTTTGCCGTCGAACTCGAAGACATGACAGAAAGCGAACAGAGCTATCTGCCCAATACCGCGATCCTGCGCACGGTCCTGCGCAGCGCCAAGGGCGCGGTTGAGATTGTTGATTTCTGCCCCCGTTTCACCGCCTATGGCCGCAGCTTTCGCCCCCAGATGTTGGTCCGGCAAATCCGCCGGATCGAAGGCTCGCCCCGCGTGCGCATGCATCTAAAACCGCGCTTTCAATGGGGAGAGGTGGCCCCCACGCTTACCCGCGGGTCGAACCATGTGCGCTTTGTCGGGCCTGAGCAGAACATGCGCCTGACCACCGACGCGCCGATCGACCATGTGTTGGACGGGCGCATGATCAACCTCGAAGGGGAAATGACCTTCCTCCTTGGCCCGGACGAGACACTGTCGGACAGTCCTGAGCAGATTGGCACCACCTTTCGAACCAAAACCACGCGCTATTGGCAGCGCTGGACGCAGCGGTTGGCGATCCCTTTCGAGTGGCAAGAGGCCGTCATTCGCGCCGCGATCACGCTGAAACTCTGCAGCTATGAGGCCACGGGCGGTGTCATCGCCGCGATCACCACCTCTCTGCCCGAAGCGCCGGATTCGGGGCGCAACTGGGATTACCGCTATTGCTGGGTCCGCGATGCGTTTTTCACCGTGCGCGCGCTCAACAGTCTCGCCGCGACCCGCACCTTGGAGCATTATTTCCAATGGCTGATGAATGCCGTGGCGGATGCCGAAGGCGGGCATATCCAGCCCGTGCTAGGGCTCGGGCTTGAGACGGCGTTAACCGAACGTATCTCACCCAGCTTGCAAGGCTTCCGCGGGATGGGGCCGGTGCGGATCGGCAATCAGGCGCATGAGCATTTCCAGCACGACACCTATGGCAATATCATCCTTGGCGCAGCGCCCGCGTTTTTTGACCACCGCCTGCCGATGAACACCGGGCGCACGGCCTTTGAACAGCTTGAGCCCTTGGGCGAGCAGGCGTGGGAGCTGCACGACGAACCTGATGCCGGGATTTGGGAGCTGCGCAGCCGTGCCCGCATTCACACGTCTTCGTCGCTGATGTGCTGGGCTGCCTGCGACCGTTTGGGCAAGATTGCGCGCCATTTGAAGTTGGACGACCGCGCCGCCCTCTGGGCCGAGCGCGCCGAGGTGATCCGCGACAAGATCCTCGACAACGCTTGGTCAGAAGAACGCGGCGCCTTTGTCGAAAGCTTTGGCGGCAGCACCTTGGACGCCAGTGTCTTGCTGATGGGGGAGGTCGGTTTCCTGCCACCGAAAGACCCGCGGTTCATCGCCACGGTCGAGCGTCTTTCCGAAGTGCTGGGCCGCGGCCCCTTCATGCTGCGCTACGAAGAGGCGGATGATTTCGGCGTGCCCGAGGTCGGCTTTAACGTCTGCGCCTTCTGGCGGATCGATGCGCTGGCGCGGATTGGCCGCGAAGAGGAAGCCCGCAAGCTGTTCGAAGAACTGTTGGAAGCCCGCAACCACCTTGGCCTGATGTCCGAAGACACCGCCTTTGCCACCGGCGAGGGCTGGGGCAACTTCCCGCAGACCTATTCCATGGTCGGCATCATCAACGGCGCGATGCGCCTGTCGCGGCGGTGGGAAGCCGAGCTTTAACGCGCGAACAGCAGACGCACTCCCAAAAGCCCCAGCACCGCTGAGGCCACCCGGTCAAAGTAAACCTTCGCGCGCAGGTAGCCTTGGCTCACTGCCGGGCGGCTCATGCCGAAGGCCAAAGTGGTGTAAAAGGCGACTTCGATGATCAGGTGGTTGGCGACGATCAAAAGGTTCTCGCTCAGGCGCATCCCCTCGGGGAAGATGACCACCAGAACCGCCGCGGCGAAAAGCACCGATTTGGGGTTCAGAATGTTGATCATCAGCCCCTGCCGAAAGGCATGGCGGGCGGGGGTCACCGTACTTGTCACGGGCGCCCGCGCCCCGCGCCACATGCCAAAGGCCACATAAAGCAGATAGACCGCGCCCAGTGTTTTCACGACTGCGTAGGCCCATGGGAAAGCGAGGAACACCGCCTCCAACCCCAAGAGCGCGGCGAGGGTCCAGAACGATGCCACGAGGCCAAGCCCAAGCCCCACCGCAACACCCGCCCGCCGCCCCGAACTTAGCGTGGTCTTTAGCGCGATCAGAAAGGCCGGGCCGGGGCTGAGGATCGACGCGATGAGCGCGATGTTAAAGGCGATGAGATGCGACAGTTCCATGGCAGCGGCCCCCCTTTGTGCGCCCCCAGCTATGCGGGGCTGAGGCACCCGGTCAACTGAGATTGGGTGACCCCGCACCGTCGGGACGTTGATCCGCCCCACATCTGCCCAAAAAACGGGCACGGCCCCTAGACGAAAGACCGCACCGTCGCGATGGCCCCGTCGAGCGCCTTTCCTTCGGCATCTTGCAGCGCCGCCTCGCGCAGACGTGCAATCCACTGCGCCGCGTCCTTTCGCCCGCGCAGCAGCGCGGCGGCATCCATCACCTTGTCGAACTTGCCCAGCCCCCGCGCATGGGTGTCGGAATAGCCTTTAATGAGCCGTCGGCATTTCACCAGTTCAACCGCCGAGTCGTAATCGGCCTCAACCTCCGCCAGACAGCGCGACAGCCAACCGTCGAGATGGGCGACTTCGATGGCATGGCGATGGGTTTTCAGACGATACCCTTTAAGCCCGCCGAGAACATGCAGCATGAGAAACGCAGGCAGCCTGTCGGTGCGCAGGCGGCGGCCCTTGTCGAACCAGCGGTTCAGACGCGCCATCCACTTCTCGCTCGCCTCTACCTTTGCGCCAAGACGGGCAGGCATCAGGCCCGCGATTTCGTCGGCGCGGGGGTGAAAATATTCGGTCAGCTGCATGAGGTTGGCATCGCCCGCCCGCATCTCTTGCCGGATATGCGCAAAGCGCGGCGCGCGGGTTTTCAGGTCTGCCACCCGAATAACGTCATCATAGGCCATGGCGTTGGCAATATATTTCGCCGCAGCCGCCGAAAGCCGCCAGTCCTGCGCGGCGTTGTCACGGGCCAACACGGTATCGAGCCGATCAAGATAGAGCGTGCCATAGGCGCAGTCTTGGTAGTTCACGACCTTGGCAAGCCCCGCAAAAGCCAGATCATGCACCGCTTCGGGCAGCGCATCGGCGCGGGTGACCAGCGCGTCCCATTGGCCTTGCAGCGCGTCAGGTCCGGCAAGGCGGAATGCGGTTTCGGGGTCTTCCACAGGGACCGGGGCGGCGTTGGGCAGACGGCCCTGCGCCGCGTCAAAGCCCACGGCGAAGGCACGCAATGAGGGCTCCACCCCCTTGCCCCCGGCGCGGATCGCATCCTCATAAGCCTCCCGGCGGAACGGCAGCGCGCCAGACCCGGCCAAAGCGCCAAAGAGCGAGGCCGAGATGACAGAGCCCGCGCCCACGGCCAGCCCCTCCATATCTTCGAGCACCAGTTTCTGCGCCGCGATCTCAGCCGCCGCGCGCACTTCATCGGCATTGGCAATGCCATCGCCGGGGGCCATCTTCTCGCTCACCGCAAGCGCGCGGTGGGTTGAGCCGATCAGCGTGGTGCGGTCGGGTGTCACGAAACCGCGCATCACGGCGCGGCCAACTTCCATCATCTCAGCCGCGATCAACACGTCGACATCGCCCGCCGCAGGGGCGAGGGCAAAGACCGGCACAAACGCGGTTTTCGGTGCCATTTCAATGTAATAGATCGTGGCCCCAGTGCGCTGCGCCACCCCCGCGACCGAGGTCGCCTGACAGACATAGCCTTCGGCCCGGGCCATGGATTCGATCCACCCGGTCAAGACGCCGCCGCCCTGCCCGCCCACGGCCATGACCGCGAGCTTGATGATTTCGCCGACGCGCGCGTCGGGTGTCTTTTGCGGCAGAACCAAATTCACGTCGTCACTCCTTCGCTGCGCAGCCGCTTGGCGTCGCGCCGTCTTTGCAGCCAAGCGATGATCTGGCTGGATTTATCGGCACGCCACCGCTCAAACCGCGTCGGATTATGCACCACATCCGCTTGGTAAAACGACGGGCAAAGCACCGCCGTATCGGCGACCTCGCCACAGTTGCCGCAGCCGACGCAGGTCTGATCAATATGCGCCACCGGATCGTCGCGCAGCGGATCGTCGAGCCGTTTGAGCGACAGCGACGGGCAGCCCGAGAGCCGGATGCAGGCATGATCCCCGGTGCAAACATCGGCATCGACGCCAAAGCGCGGCACCTCCATGCGGCGGCCTTCCTTGATCGCCTTGTTGCGCAGGGGCTTTTCGCGGCGCTGCTTGTTGAGCATACATTCCGAAGAGGCCACGATGACCTTCGGCCCCTTATAATCGGTGGTCAGCGCCTCGCGCAGCACCTCGCGCAGCTTGCCCACGTCATAGGTCCGGTCGATCTGGCGCACCCATTCGACGCCCACGCCCTTGAGCGCCTTGGAGATCGGATTGTTGGTTGATTTCGTGTCGTTATGCGCCCGCGAGGACATCACGTCCTGCCCGCCCGTGGCGGCGGAATAGTAGTTGTCGACGATCACCGCGACGCTGTCGGACTTGTTGAACACCATGTTCCCGATCGAGGTCGAGAGCCCGTTGTGCCAGAATCCGCCATCCCCAAGAATCGAGATCACCCGTTTGTCGCCGCCCCCGTCGAAGGCCGCGTTAGAAGCGGGGCCAAGGCCATAGCCCATGGTCGAGCCGCCGATCTCAAAGGGCGGCAGGCACCCGAAAAGGTGGCAGCCGATATCGCCGGTGATCTGGTGCTTGCCCAGCTCTTGCTCAGTCAATTTCATCGCAGCAAAAATCGGGCGTTCGGGGCAGCCAGTGCAAAAACCCGGCGGGCGGATCGGCACGGTGTCTGACAGATCGGGGATCGCGGGCGCTTCGGCATTGGGCGCGCGGACCTTGCCGGGGAGCATTTCGGGCGCGGCGATCTTAAGGAAAGCGGTCATCCCATCGAGCAGCACCTGCCCGGTATATTCACCCGCCATCGGCAGCACGTCCTTACCGTGCAGTTTCACCTTGCGTTCGAGCCTGTAGAGGTAGGAGCCGAGTTGCTGTTCGATGTGATCGGGCTGGCCTTCCTCGACCACCAGAACATGCTCTTTGCCCGCGCAGAATTCGTCGAACTCGTCCCGCAAGAGCGGATAGGTGACGTTCAGCACATAAAGCGGCACTTCGGTCTGGCCGTGGATATCGGCCAGCCCCAGCCGTTGCAGCGCCCGGATGACCGAATTGTACATGCCGCCCTGCACCACGATGCCCAAGGGCGCTTTCTCGGGGCCAAAGAACTCATTCAACCCTTTGTCGCGGATGAACTTTTCCGCGGCAGGCCAGCGGTTTTCGATCTTGTCCTGCTCATGCAGATAAGACATCGGCGGCAGCACCACGCGGTTGAAGTCCGAGCGCGGGTTGGCGGCGGCTTCGGCCACGGTCAGCGGTGGGCGCTGGTTGTCGCGCGTCTCGAAACTGCCCGTCACATGGCAAGACCGGATGCGGACCATCAGCATGACGGGCGTGTTGCTCGCCTCCGACAGTTCAAATCCGTCTTTGACCGCCTTGGTGATACAGGGCAGGTTGGGGCGCGGATCGAGCATCCAGAACTGTGATTTCATCGCGAAACCATGGCTGCGCTCCTGCATGATCGAAGAGCCCTCTCCATAGTCTTCGCCCACGATCACCAGCGCGCCGCCGGTCACGCCGGAGGAACTGAGGTTCGCCAGCGCGTCCGAAGCCACATTCACCCCCACCGGCCCCTTAAAGGTCACCGCCCCGCGAATGGGGTAGTGCACCGAAGCTGCCAGCATCGCCGCCGCTGCGGCCTCCGATGCGTTCGCCTCAAACCGCACGCCAAGCTCACCCATAAGCTCTTCGGCATCGGCCAACACGTCCATCAGATGCGAGATCGGCGCGCCCTGATAACCGCCCACATAGCCGACCCCGTTTTCCAGCAGCGCCTTGGTAATCGCGAGGATACCCTCACCTGTGAAGACGTCGCCATCCCCTTTGCGCAGGTGCTCCACCTCTGCCTTGAACGAACGTTCGGCCATTGGACCCTCTTAAAAATCGTGTTTTCGGATATTGCGCAGCATGGTGCGCAGCGTGGCCACAAAGGCCTCTTTCTCGGCCGCGCCGATGCCTTTGAACATCGCGTCATAGGCCTCTGCCATATGCGGCCAAAGCCTTGCATAGGCCTCTTGTCCCTTGTCGGTCAGATAAACGCGCGTGGCACGGCTGTCGGCCGCATCGGTCTCGCGCCGCACCAACCCGTCGCGCACCAGCGCGTCGAGCGCGCGGCTTAGCGTGGATTGCTGCACCACGGCATAAACGGCCAATTCGCGGATCAGGATGCCATCGGTCACCGACAGCACGGCGAGAGAGCGCATTTGCGGCGTGGTCAGCCCAAGTGCGGCCATCTCCGCCGACAGGGCGGCGTTATACCGCCCCATGATCCGGTTCATCAAATAGGGCGCGAAATTATCGAGGCCCATCTGATCCAGCGGCGCATTCCCAGCCTCGGAAGGTGATGTATCTGCCACCGGTCAGCCCTTCGGCACCAGCGCCAGCGCCCGAATGGGGCTGCCGGTACCGTTCTTGATCTTCAGCGGTGCCGCAATCAGGATCGCGCCCTTGGGCGGCAGCTTGTCGAGGTTGGCAAGGCTGGCAAGACCGAAACAATTGTTCTTATGCAGCAGGTTATGCGCAGGATACGGCGGTTCCATTCCACCGGCTTGGCCCGCATCGGTGCCGATGCACTGGGTGCCCCAGCCGACGATCTTTTTGTCCATCAAATATTCAATCGCATCCGGGGTCGGCCCGGGGCTGTGGGGGCCCGCCTCATCCGCATTGAGAAAACGCGCTTCGTCATCGACGCGGGCGTCCCAATCGGTGCGCATGACGACCCATTCGCCCTTACCGATCTCACCATATTCCGCTTCCCATTCCTTGATGCCCTTGGCGTCGAGCAGAAAGTCCGGGTCTTCTTGAGATTGCTGCGAACAGTCGATCACATTCACCGGCGCAACGAGGCGCTGCACGTCGAGCGTATCGGTGAACCCGTCGTCGTAATCCTTGCCGGTGATCCAATGGTGCGGCGCGTCGAAGTGCGTGCCGGAATGCTCTCCCAGCACCATCCAGTTCCATGCAAAGAACGGGCCATCCTCGTCATATTCGCTGATCTTGTGAATCTCGACCTTCGGTGTCGGCTTGGCAAAGTCGGCTGGCAGTTGCAGGATCGGCGTATCCGGCCCCAAAACGCCCGAACAATCCACCACTTCGACCCCGCCAGAGACGAGCATCGCCCCAAAATCACGCATTAAATCCGTAGCACTCATTTCAAACATTCTCCCTCAAATGGCGCACCCACTCCCGATGCGTTGGCCCCTGAAAAGATGCTAGTCAAATTTATATGCGTTTGCAATTATCTTCTTCGAAAGGGCGCAAAACAACGCAAAAGGCCCGCCGCAGATGCGACGGGCCTGCCCAGCCGGGGAGAGTTGGGAGGGGGATTAGGCGGCGTATTTCGCGACCGCGCCGCCCTGCTTGCTCCAATCGGCATACCATGTCCGGAACAGCCGGTACTGCGCCTCGGCATAGCCGCGCTGGCTGTCGGTCAGAGCGTCGGTCTCGTTAAAATGCAACGCATATTCCCCATGGCCCTCAAGCACCATCAGGTGCTTATAATAAAGCACGAGGTTCGGCCCCTCATCAAAGGAGGATAGAACACCAAGCGCCGCGTCGAGTTCCTGCGCCCGCTGGCGCGCTTCGGCATCGCCCGCCGCTGCGGCTTGGCTGAGGGCCACAAGATGCAGCACTTCGCGCGGCAGCACATTGCCGATCCCGGTGATAGCGCCCGTGGCACCGCAATTGACGAAACCATGGAACACGGTGGTATCGACCCCGATCATCAGCGTGACTTCATCATCGCGGCTGGTGATGTTCTCTGCTGCATAACGCAGATCATCCGCACCGCCGAACTCTTTGAAACCCACGAGGTTCGAATGCTCGGCCCGCAGGGCAAAGAACAGATCGGCGCGGGTGGCGAAGCCGTAATAGGGGCTGTTGTAAATCACGGCAGGAAGTTCTGGCGCGGCCGACAAAACGGTTTTGAAGTGATCCTTCTGCGCCGCAACCGACGTGCCGCGCGACAAGATGCGGGGGATCAACATCAACCCCTTCGCGCCGACCCTTTGCGCATGGGCCGCATGTTCGGCGGCCAGCTTGGTGTTCACAGCACCCGTGCCAACGACGACAGGCACACCCGCATCAACCAAACGCTCAACGCCCTCCATCCGCTCTGCATCTGTCAGCAAAGGCCAATCGCCCATGGAGCCGCAGTAGACGACCGCGCTCATACCATCGGCGATCAGCTTTTTGCCCATGCGCACCAGCGCATCGAAATCGGGTTTCCGGTCTGCCGTGCAGGGGGTCATCAGGGCCGGGATGCAGCCGGAAAAAATCGAAGGGGTCATTTGTCTCTCCATTCATAGAATCCGGCTGTGATATTGCCGGGGTTGGCTGCATCTTAGCTATTGTATTTTATTTGTCGACAGAAAATCGACACAAGCTTTCTGCGCGCGAAAAACCCCGCATTTACTCTAGTTATAGTTCGATATGCTGCCGTCGATCCCGCGAAATCAGCGCCTGAATCTGCCCTACAATCTGATCCGCATGGGTCTCCGCCAAAGAATCCGCGCGCCCGATATCGCGCACCTCGATGGCCGCGATTAAATCCTCATGCTCTTGGACATACTCACTGGGAAGCTGATCATCGAAGGATTGGTAATACATCCGCAGCAAACGGCGCCCCTCGTCCAACAAGCGCAAACAAAGCGATTCGTAATAAGGGTTGCGCCCCGCCCGCGCGATCTCGGCATGAAACTCGCGGTTCGTGGCGATCATCGACAGCGCGTCCTGCGCCGACACAGCTTTGGCAAACTCTGCCTGCCGCGCGCGGATCTTGGCCATGTCGGCCGGAGTATGAAACTGCGCCGCTAGCCGCGTGGTGACACGGTACATCAACGTCATCGCGTCAAAGAAGGTGTGCAGATTCATGAAGTCGATATTCGCCACCACGGTCGAACGGTTGGGCAGCGTGGTCACCAATCCCTCGCTCGCCAGCCGCACCAATGCCTCACGGATCGGCGTGCGCGACATCGAAAGACGCTCGGATAGGCGAATCTCGTCGATCGGGCTGCCGGGCAGCAGGGTTAAATCAAGGATCTCATCCCGCAGGATAGAATAGACAAATTGCGCCCCGGACCCGCGCTTGCGTTCCGCCGTTTTAGGTTTGCTGGTCATGCGGGGATGCCGCCCTTTCGAAATTCTTGGCTCCCCCTCGATAAAGCAACAAATCGACCGCCCTACAATAGCGCAGCCCCACCGAATGCGCGCCCGCCCCCTTCAGTTCATCCTTTCTTAAATACCGTCCGCAATCTCCCCCAAACGCCATCCTTGCCAATCAAGCCCCCAACAGACCTTCACAAATCGCTCAAAAATCAAGCATCGCCGTTGATACGGCAGGCAATTTCTGTCGCAACAGATTGACCGAAAAAGGCTTTCCCAAAAATTAAAATCGCCGGATTGACAGCAAGAAACTTGCAACCGCATACTCGACCAATCTGATATTGGTTCAAGAAAGCGGTCCATTGCCCAGCCCTGACATCGGCCTCAACACCGACCCAGACAAGGTTTTGCTCGAAGTGCGCGACTTCAGCCTGCGCTTTCGCGGTGCGCCGAGCGACCAGATTAACCATGTGAACTTCGCGGTCCAACCGGGCAAGACGCTCTGCGTTGTCGGGGAAAGTGGATGCGGCAAAAGCGTGACCTCTTTGGCGATGATGGGGCTGCTGCCCGAAGGCGCTGCGACGATCAGATCGGGCGAGATGGTTTTCGAGGGGCAAAAGCTCGACCTTGCCGATCACACCGCCATGCGCAAATTGCGCGGCAGTCGGATGACCATGATCTTCCAAGAGCCGATGACCTCGCTCAACCCCGCGTTCCGCATTGGCGACCAGATCACCGAAGCCGTGCTTGCCCATAGCAACGCCAGCAAGTCCGAGGCCGAGGATAAGGCGCTGGCGATCCTCAAGCGGGTCGGCATTCCGGCGGCGGAAAAGCGGATGCGGGATTATCCGCACCAGCTGTCGGGTGGGATGCGCCAGCGGGTGATGATCGCAATGGCGCTGGTGAACGACCCCGCGCTGCTAATCGCAGACGAGCCGACCACCGCGCTCGATGTGACGATTCAGGCGCAGATCTTAGAACTGATCCGCGATCTTCAGGCCGAGACTGACATGGGCACGATCATGATCACCCACGACCTCGGCGTCGTGGCCGAAATCGCCGATACCGTGGCCGTCATGTACGCGGGCACGATTGTTGAGACCGGCCCGGCGGAGCGCATATTCAACGACCCGCAGCACCCCTACACGATTGGCCTCATGTCCTCGATCCCGCAGTTGAGCGGTCCGCGCGGGCGTTTGGCCACCGTGCCGGGCATGGTGCCCACGACGCAGAACATGCCTGAAGGCTGCCGTTTTGCCACGCGCTGCCCTTTCGCCCAGCCCATCTGCGCCAAGGAACCGCCGCTTGCGCCGCTGGAAGGTGGCCACGCCGTCGCGTGCCATTTCGCCCCGCTAGAGACCCATCTGGAGCAGAGCGCATGACCGACACGATCCTGACCGCGCGCGGGCTAAAGAAACATTTCAAAACCTCGGGCGGCGGCTTGGCGAAAGGGGCCACGGTAAAGGCGCTCGACGGCGTCTCCTTCGACGTGCGCCGCGGAGAGACCTTTGCCATCGTCGGCGAATCCGGCTGTGGCAAATCCACCCTCGCGCGGCTGCTCATGCGGCTGCTGACCCCGACCGAGGGCGATGTGCAGTTTGACGGCAGCGATGTGCGCAGCCTTGCGGGGCGCGACCTGACCGCGCTGCGCCGGGACATGCAGTTCATCTTTCAGGATCCCTTTTCGTCGCTGAACCCGCGCATGAGCGTCGGCAAGCTGGTCGGCGAACCCCTAGAGACGCATTTCCCAAAAATGTCCGCCTCTAAGCGGCGCGGCAAAGTGGCGGAACTGCTGGCTAAAGTCGGCCTGCGCCCCGAGCACGCCGAACGCTACCCGCATGAGTTTTCGGGCGGTCAGCGCCAACGGATCGGGATTGCCCGCGCGCTGGCCTCCGCTCCGAAGCTGGTGATCGGGGATGAGCCTGTCTCGGCCCTTGATGTGTCGGTGCAGGCGCAGGTGATTAACTTGCTGGGCGATCTGCGGGATGAGTTGGGGCTCACGCTGGTGATCATCGCCCATGACCTCGCTGTGATCCGCCATATGAGCGACCGTGTGGCGGTGATGTATCTGGGCCAGATCGTCGAACAGGGTGATGTCGATACGGTCTACAACCACCCGCGCCATCCCTACACCCGAGCTTTGCTCTCGGCCATTCCGGTCGCCGCCCATGGTGCACGCACACCGCAAACCGCGCTTGAGGGCGAGATGCCGAGCCCGGCCAACCCGCCCTCGGGCTGCCGTTTCCACACCCGTTGCCCCTATGCCAAAGAACGCTGCGCGAGTGAGCCGCCTGCCTTACGCGAAACCGATGCAGGCGACGGTCATATCGCCGCCTGCCACTTTTTCGAAGAGATCGCCGCCGCCACGCCGGACCTCGGCCTTGCCGATGCGCCCGAACGTGCCCCCGGCGCGGCGGCACGCTTTGCGCTTTACCAAGACGCCATGCGGGATCGGACAACGCTCCGCCCCCGCCAAGACCAAGAATAACAGGCTAAAACAGACTTAATGAAACGACAGGAGAGTTCGATATGACACTGACCAAAATGACCCTCGCCGCCGCGCTGCTGGGGGCCACGACCCTCGGCGCGCAGGCGGCAGACCTGCGCATCGCGCTGCAATCTGACGCCGATGTGCTGGACCCCGACCAGTCGCGCACCTTTGTGGGGCGGATCGTCTATACCTCGCTTTGCGACAAGCTGGTGGACATCACGCCTGATCTGGAAATCATCCCCCAACTGGCGACCGAATGGTCCTTTTCTGAGGATGGCAAGCAACTGACCATGATGCTGCGCGATGATGCGGTTTTCCATGACGGCACACCGTTTGACGCCGAGGCCGTGGCCGCCAACATCGACCGCAGCCAGAACCTTGAGACCTCGCGCCGCAAGTCCGAGCTTTCCTCCATCACCGGCGTCGAAGTGCTGGGCAGCCATGAAATCCGCTTTGATCTTGCCGATGCCGACGCCACGCTGATGGCGCAGTTCGCCGACCGCGCGGGGATGATGGTTTCCCCCACCGCTGCCGAAGCGGCGGGCGATGACTTTGGCCTGAACCCGGTCTGTTCGGGCCCCTACCAGTTCAAAGAGCGTGTGGCCCAAGACCGGATCGTGCTGGAGAAATTCGCCGACTACTACAACGCCGACGAATACCACTTTGACAGCGTGACCTACCTGCCGATCCCTGACACCACCGTGCGTCTGGCGAACCTGCAATCGGGCGACATCGACATGCTTGAACGCCTCGCCGCAACCGATCTGGCGCAGGCCGAAGGTGACGACGGCATCAAGGTCGAAAGCGCCGTGTCGCTGGGCTATCAAGGCATCACCATCAATGTCGCCAATGGCGAAAAGGGCGACAACCCTTGGGGCAACGACAAACGTCTGCGTCAGGCGCTGAGCTATGCGATCGACCGCGAAGCAATCAATCAGGTCGTTTTCAACGGTGCCTTCGCCGCGGGCAACCAGCCCTTCCCGCCGAACTCGCCTTGGTACAGCACCGACTTCCCCGTGCCTGAGCGTGACGTAGAAAAGGCCAAGGAACTGCTGGCCGAAGCAGGCTTTGCCGATGGGATCGATCTTGAGGTGCAGGTGCCCAACACCACGATCCCGCTGCAACTGATGCAGGTCGTACAGTCCATGGCGGCAGAGGCGGGGATCAACATCTCGATCACCTCCAAGGAATTCGCAACGCTGCTGGCCGACCAATCGGCGGGTGACTATCAGGCGAGCCAGATCGGCTGGTCGGGCCGTGTGGACCCCGATGGCAACATCCACCAGTTCATGACCTCCGATGGCGGCATCAACGATTCCAAGTTCTCGAACCCGGAAGTGGATGAGCTGCTGAACAAGGCGCGCAAATCCAACGATCAAGACGTGCGTCGCGAAAGCTACACCGCGGCCCGTGCGATCCTGAACGAAGAGCTGCCGATCGTGTACCTCTATCACCAGACATGGATCTGGGCGCTGGACTCCGACATCTCCGGCTTCACCCCCTATCCTGATGGCATGATCCGCCTTGAAGGTATGAAAAAAGAAGAAGGGTAAAACCTTCTCCATATGCACCGCCGGGCCGGTCCCGGCGGTGCCCCTCCCCTGAGCGAGACGTTTCAAAATGCTGTCCTTCATCCTGCGCCGTCTGGTGATCGCGATCCCGACGATCATCTTGATCTCGGTCTTTGTCTTCACCTTGCAAAAGCTGCTGCCGGGCGATCCGGTGCTGGCCATGGCCGGCGAAGAACGCGACCCGCAGGTGCTGGAATTCCTGCGCGAGAAATACCGCCTGAATGACCCAATCCCGGTGCAATATTTCACTTGGATCGGCAACGCGCTGACGGGGGACTTGGGCATTTCGCTGCGCACCAACCAGCCGGTGCTTGAGCTGATCGGGGAAAAGCTGCCCGTCACGATCCAACTGGCGACGATGGCGATGATCTTTGCCCTACTGATCGGCGTGCCTGCGGGGATCTTCTCGGCCGTTAAGAAGGGCACCGTGACCGATTATGTGGCCAATGTGGTGGCGCTCTCGGGCCTGTCGATCCCGAACTTCTGGCTGGGGATCATGCTGATCCTGCTGGTCTCGGTGAAATGGAAACTGCTGCCCGCCTCGGGCTATGTGCCCCTGAGCGAAGACCCCATCCGCTCCATCACCGTGATGATCATGCCCGCCTTCGTGCTGGGCACAGCGCTCGCCGCCACGCTGATGCGCCACACGCGGTCGGCCATGCTGAGCGTGCTGAGCAGTGACTACGTCCGCACCGCCCGCGCCAAGGGTCTGGTCGAGCGGAAGGTTATCCTCAAACACGCCTTCCGCAATGCGCTGACGCCCATCGTTACCCTGACTGCGCTCTTGTTTGGTGAACTTATCGCGGGCGCGGTGCTGACCGAACAGATTTTCACCATCCCCGGCTTTGGCAAGCTCGTGGTCGATGCGGTGTTCAACCGGGATTACGCCGTGGTGCAGGGGATCGTGCTGGTCACCGCCGTTGGCTTTATCTTTATGAACCTGCTGGCCGATGTCGCCTATGTGCTGCTGAACCCCCGCCTGAGGAAGCAATAATGGCCCAACCTGCCACCCCCATCACCATCGACGCCGAAAGCGCCGCTGATCCGGTCCTCTCTGCCCGTCCGGAAAACCGGGTCTGGAAGAAATTCCGCCACCACCGCAGCGCCATGCTGGGCGGCGTGCTGGTGGTTTTCTTCTGCGCCATCGCTTTGCTGGCCCCGTTACTGCCCATCCCCGACCCTGCCGCCACCGATTGGGGTGCTGTGCGCAAAGGGCCCTCTGCCGCGCATTGGTTCGGCACCGATGAGCTGGGCCGCGATGTGCTGTCCCGGCTGATCTGGGGGGCGCAGGCGTCCTTGCTGGCGGGGGTCGTTTCAGTCGCCATCGCGCTTGGGCTTGGCGTCCCTCTGGGCATCATTGCCGGGTATTTCGGCGGCTGGACCGATGCGATCATTTCGCGCTGCACCGAGGCGCTGTTGGCCGCGCCCTTCCTGATCCTCGCCATCGCGCTGGCGGCTTTCCTCGGGCCAAGCCTGACCAACGCGATGATTGCCATCGGCATCTCTGCCACGCCGATCTTCATCCGCCTGACCCGCGGTCAGGTGCTGAGCGTCGCCGCCGAGGATTACGTCGAGAGCGCGCGTGCCATTGGCCTGTCGACCCCACGCATCCTGCGCCGCTATATTTTCCCCAACGTGCTGCCGCCCGTGCTTGTGCAAGCCACGCTGACCGTCGCCACTGCGATCATCGCCGAAGCCTCCCTGTCCTTCCTTGGCCTCGGGCAGCAGCCCCCTGCGCCCTCCTGGGGCTCGATGCTGAACACGGCGAAAAACTTCCTCAATCAAGCGCCTTGGATGGCGCTCTGGCCCGGCATTGCGATCTTCATGGTCGTGCTTGGCTTTAACCTTCTCGGCGACGGGCTGCGCGATGCGCTGGACCCGCGCGAACACTGACCGGAGACGACATGACCCCCTTTACCACCCGCCCCGAGATCCGCGGCTCCTTTGGTGTCACCACTTCGACCCATTGGATCGCTTCGACCGTGGGTTTTGGCATCCTCGAAAAAGGCGGCAATGCTTTTGACGCCGCCGCCGCTGCGGGCTTTGTCTTGCAGGTGGTCGAGCCGCATTTGAACGGCCCGGCGGGCGATCTGCCGATCATCTTTCACCACGCGGAAAAGAAAGCGACCAAGGTCGTCTGCGCCCAGGGGGTCAGCCCCGCCGCCGCCAAGCTCGAGCATTTCGAGGAACTCGGGCTGAAACTGATCCCCGGCTCGGGGCTTTTGTCGACAGTGGTGCCCGGTGCCTTTGACGGCTGGATGCTGATGCTGCGCGATCATGGCACCATGGGCCTGCGCGAGGTGATGCAACCCGCGATCGACTATGCCCGCGATGGCCATCCGGTGCTGCCGCGCGTGTCGAACACCATCAAGGGGTTGGCCGAATATTTCGCCGCCGAATGGCCCAGCTCCGCCGCCGTCTGGACGCCGGGCGGCGAAGCGCCAGAGCCCAATGCCAACTTCAAAAACCCCGATCTAGCCGCCACCTATGAACGGATTCTGCGCGAGGCCGAAGCCGCAGGAGAGGACCGCAGCGCGCAGATCGAGGCCGCGCGGAAAATCTGGTCCGAAGGGTTCGTGGCCGATGCAATTTTCGACTATCTAGAAGACGCCTGCGTTCATGACGTGTCAGAGCAAAAGAACAGCGCCCTGCTGGCGCGCGAGGACATGGCCAAATGGCAGGCCAGCTACGAAGACACGCTCACGTATGAGTATCACGGCTGGACGGTGCACAAGACCCACGCCTGGTCGCAGGGGCCGGTGTTTTTGCAGGCCCTCGCAATCCTCAAACATTTTGATCTGGCCGCGATGGACCCGATGGGCGCCTCCTTTACCCATACGGTGATCGAGGCGATGAAACTCGCCTATGCCGACCGCGAAGCCTATTACGGCGACCCCGAGCAGAGCATCATCCCGATGGAAGAACTGCTCTCTGACGCCTATAACGCTGAGCGCGCGAAACTGGTGAACGGCAAAGCGTCCCTTGAGCAGCGCCCCGGCGTGATCGCAGGGTTGGAGCATTTGGCCGAGCGTTATATCGAACGCGCTGCCCGTGATTTCGGCGTTCAGAATGCCGCGCCGCAAGAACCGACGATGGCGCATCTGACCGAAAAACGCGGCGATACCGTGCACCTTGATGTGATCGACCGCTGGGGCAATATGGTCTCGGCCACGCCCTCGGGCGGATGGTTGCAGAGCAATCCGGTCGTGCCAGGCTTGGGCTTTCCGCTGAACTCGCGCGCGCAGATGTTCTGGCTTGAGCGGGGCCTGCCCACGTCGCTTGCCCCCGGGCGTCGGCCACGCACCACGCTGACCCCTTCTTTAGCCGAGCATGCAGATGGGCGGCAACTGGTCTTTGGCACGCCGGGTGGCGACCAGCAGGACCAATGGCAGCTGATCTGGTTCCTGCGTTTCGTGCATCACGGGATCGACCTCCAAGAAGGCATGGACGCGCCGCTGTTCCATACCATGCATTTTCAAAGCAGCTTCTTTCCCCGCCAAGCCCTGCCCGGCGAGATGATGATCGAACCCAATGTCGGCGCTGCGGTGATCGACGTGCTGCGCGCGCGGGGGCATATTGTCACCGTGGCCGAGCCGTGGTCAGTGGGGCGCATGACCGCCGCGCTGCGCAATCCCGATGGCAGCCTTCAGGCCGCCGCGACCCCCCGCCTGATGCAGGCCTATGCCGTAGGACGTTGACCCATGACCTATTCCATCATCGCCCGTGATCCCGACAGCCAAGAAATCGGCATCGCCGTGGCCAGCCGCTTTTTCGCCTGCGGGGCTGCCGTGCCCTACATCGGGCGCCGTGTCGCCGTGGCGACGCAGGCTTTCGTCAATCCGCTTTGGGGGACCGAAGGCCGGCGCATGCTGGAAAGCGGTGACCCCGCCGAAGCACTGCTGAAGGAATTCGCCGCGCGCGACGCAGGCCGCGATATCCGCCAGTGCCATATGCTCGACGCCGAGGGGAATTTCGCCGCGCATACCGGTGCGGGCTGTGTCGATTGGGCCGGGCACCGCGTTGGCAGCACTCATTCGGTTGCGGGCAATATGCTGACCGGGCCAGAGGTCGTAGAGGCCACGTTCGACACCTATGCCGCCCGCAGCGATCTGCCGATGGCCGAACGGCTGCTTGCCGCGATGCGTGCGGGCGAAGAGGCGGGCGGCGACAAACGCGGGCGTCAGGCGGCGGGGCTGGTGATCCACCGCGGGCAGGACCACGCCTATCTCGACTTGCGGGTCGACGACCACGGCGATCCGCTTGGCGAACTTGACCGGCTGCTTGAGGTCGCAGGAGAGCGCTATCTCCATGTGGCCGAAGCGATGCCGAGCCTCGACAATTTCTCGGGCACCTCGGACCGCGGACCAATTGATGCCGCGATTGCGCGGGCCGAAGAGGCGCGCAAAGCAGCGGGCAAAGCCAGCCGGTCACTGGCGACAGATGTAGAGACAAAGAAAGATTAACCCGATGAACGCGCTCGATTTTGGCCAGCTTCTGCCCCTCCTCGCCATTGCGGTGACCGCCGGTATTTTTGGCGGTATCCTTGCGGGTCTGCTGGGTGTTGGCGGCGGTATTGTGATTGTGCCTGCGCTCTATCTTGCCCTGTCGACGGCGGGGATGGACCCGGCGATTACCATGCAGGTGGCCGTTGGCACCTCGCTGGCGACTATCGTCTTTACCTCTTTGTCCTCTGGCTATGGTCACTTCAAACGCGGCGCGATTGATATGGACCTGCTGAAACTCTGGGCGCCGTCG
Source organism: Sulfitobacter sp. D7 (assembly GCF_003611275.1). Classification (NCBI taxonomy): domain Bacteria; kingdom Pseudomonadati; phylum Pseudomonadota; class Alphaproteobacteria; order Rhodobacterales; family Roseobacteraceae; genus Sulfitobacter; species Sulfitobacter sp. D7. The sequence continues at coordinate 25,783 of NZ_CP020695.1, read as the reverse complement.
CTTTTGGTTGGCGTTGTCATCGGCGCGCTTTTGGGGGGCTATGTCTCGGGGCTGATCCTTGTCGGCGTTTTTGCCACCGTAGCCGCGCTCGTCGCGCTCGACATGATCTTTCGCAAGACCAAAGACGACCCCACGCCGCGCGGCTTTGCCAAGTCCATCTGGGCGGTGCTGGGTGTTGTCACCGGCGGGCTGTCGGCGATGATGGGCATCGGGGGCGGGACCATTGGCGTGCCGCTGTTGAATTTTCTCGGCTACGACATCCGCCGCGCGGTCGGCACCTCTGCCGCAATCGGCTTTATCATCGGGCTGCCCGGCGCGGTGGTCTATGCGCTGACGGGCCTCGGCGCCGAAGGGCTGCCGCCCTTCTCGCTTGGCTATGTGAACCTTGCCGCTGCGGCCATCATCATTCCGCTGACCAGCAGCTTTGCCCATGTCGGAGTAAAATTGGCCCATAGCATCCCCCGAAGGGCGCTTCGGTTTGCCTTTGGAATTTTCCTGATGGTAACGTCATTGCGTATGTTCATTGATTTATTTGAAGCGTTTTCCAACTCATGACTCAGCCCCCCCAGACCGCCCCAAGTGAAGATGAATTGGCCGAGCGGCTGCGCGGAGCGATCCGGCAAGGGGATATCCTGAACGATGGGCGGATGCCGCCCGAACGGGCATTGGCCGAGCATTTCGGCGTGAGCCGCGCGCGGCTGCGGCTGGCGCTTGGCCTGCTGCAAGAGGATGGTACGATCTACCGCCGCCACGGCCAAGGCACCTTTGCCACGCCGCCGCCCGCCACCAATGCCGACAGCCTGCGCCACCTCGCCCGGCAGGTCACGCCAAGCGATGTCATGGAAGTCCGGCTTGAGGTCGAGCCCGCGCTGGCCGCCCTCGCCGCAGACCGCGCCCGCCCGCAAGAGATCGAGCGGCTGGACCAGTTGATGCGCGCCACGCTGAACCTCAGTGATCCCGACGCCTATGAGGCAGCGGATGACATGTTCCACTACAAGATCGCCGAGATGGCCCGGAACCCGCTGTTCCTCACGGTCTACGAATCCATCCGCGCGGTGCGCCGCGAAGTGGCTTGGACCTCGCGCCGCCGCACCTATCACGCGCCTGAGACATTGCAGATACTTGGCGAACAACACATGACCCTGAACGACGCCATCGCCCGGCGCGATACGCTCGGTGCGGCCGCGGCGATGGAACAGCATTTGCTGACCGTATCCAAAACCCTGCTCCGTGACCGGGTGCGCAAGATCGAGCTCGATCTCTAGCTGGGTCAGTCCTGAGCACTGCTGAAGTGGTCAAGGGTTGTAGCATCGAGTCCGCTCATATCACGAAGGAAACCACCCTCAAAACGCTGTGGATTCATTGTCCACAAAGCGCCCTCACCCCATTGCCATTTTGAGCGTCCAGCGCTAGCAGTTTTCCTGACCTTGTTAATAAGATCGCTGGAGGATACAAAATGTTCAAAATCACCAAGCCCACGGCAATTATCGCCACTTTGGCCGCGCTCACCGGAGGAGCACTGAGCGCCCAGACCGAAGTCAAGATCGGCTACGCCCTCGCCCCCGACAGCCACTACGGCGTCGCGGCGCAGAAGTGGCAGGAAGTCGTCGAAGCCGAGACCGACGGCAAGTTCAGCTTCCGCCATTTCCCCTCTTCCGGCTTGGGCGGTGAGCGTGAAGTGGTCGAGGGTCTGCAGCTTGGCACCGTAGAGGCGACCATCGTCTCCACCGGCACGCTGAGCAACTTCGTCCCCGCCACCGGTGTGACCGACATTCCCTTCCTGTTCCGCAGCCTTGATCACGCCCGCCGCGTGCTCGACGGCCCCATCGGCCAAGACATTCTGGCCGAGTTTGACGGCGCGGGCATGGTGGCCTTGGCTTGGGGTGAGCAGGGTTTCCGCCACATCACCAACAACCGCAACGCGATCGAGACCCCAGAAGACATTGCGGGCATGAAACTGCGCACCATGGAAAACCCGGTGCACCTTGATGCCTTCAACGCCGCCGGTGCTGCCCCCACCCCGATGGCATGGCCCGAGGTCATCAGCTCGCTGCAGCAAGGCACCATCGACGGGCAGGAAAACCCGCTGTCGGTGATCGTGTCGGTGAAGCTTGACGAAGTGCAGAAGTATCTGACGCTGTCGGGCCACGTCTATTCGCCCGCCATGCTGCTGGTCTCCAAACCCTTCTGGGAAGGTCTGTCTGACGAAGACAAGGCCGCTTTTGAGAAGGGCGCGACCGAGGCTGTGGCTGCCATGCGCGGCTTCGTCGATGATGTCGAGCAAAGCGGCGTCGAAACGCTGAAAGAGCGCGGCATGGAAGTCAACGAGCTGACCGAAGAGCAAAAAGCCACTTTCCGCGCCTCGATTGAGAGCGCCTATGAAGGCTACTATGAGACCTACGGCAAAGAGTTGATCGACCAGATCGCCGCGACCGAGTAAGCGCCGCGATGTAAAATCAGACGGCCGGGAGCAGCGCTTCCGGCCGTTTTGCACGGGAGGGGAAACCATGCGCAGATTGGAACAGCTATTCGTCAGGGTGAACGCCGCGGTGGTGATCGCCTGCCTGACGGGGATGGTCTTGGTCGTGGGGGCCAATGTCGCTTTGCGGTTCAGCACCAACCATTCGCTGTCATGGTCCGATGAATCCGCCCGTTACCTGATGATCTGGATGGCCTTTCTGGGGGCTGGATTGGCCCTGCGCCAAGGCGGCCATGTCGCGATTACCAATCTGCATGACGTGATGAGCACCCGGATGCAACGCATTTTGCGCGCGGTCATCGTGGCGGTGCTGCTGTTCTTTTTCGCCTTTATGGTTAAAGTCGGCTGGGATTATATGCAGCGCGCGCAGTACCAGATGACCCCCGCAATGCGCCTGTCGTTCCGCTATGTTTATGCTGCCATGCCCGTTGGGTTCACGCTGTTGATCGTGCATTTGCTGCTGATCGCGCGGCCTTTCATAATGGCGGGCCACTACCATCAGTCCGATGGCCAAACCGAAAACATGCCGGGAGCCGCCAATGGCTGAGATCCTCTTTATCTCGCTTTTCGTGCTGATGGTGCTGGGCCTGCCCGTTGCCTTTGCCATGGCCATTTCGGTTTTTGCGGCAATTGGCTTGGGCAGTTCCTATCCGCAGATCGTCGTTGTCAAAGAGATGTTTTCCGGCCTCGACAGCTTCCCGCTTTTGGCTGTGCCCTTCTTCATCCTCGCCGCCGAGATCATGACCGGCGGCGCGATCACGCACACACTTTTGCGCTTTGCGGCACAATTCGTGGGCCACCTGCGGGGCGGCTTGGGCTATGCCAATGTGATCTCCTCCACCATGTTCGCGGGCATTTCCGGCTCGGCCTTGGCCGATGCGGCGGGGCCGGGGGCGATGATGATCCGCATGATGGAAAAAGGCGGCTATGACCGCTCCTACGCCGGGGCGCTGACGATTTCCTCGGCGGTGGTAGGGCCGATCATTCCACCGTCGATCGTGATGATCATCTATGCGCTGCAGGATCAGGAAGTCTCGGTCGGGTCGCTGTTTATGGCCGGTGTCATTCCGGGGCTTTTGCTGGCCTGTGGCAGTCTTGCCGCCAACGGGTGGGTCAGTTGGAAACGCGACTATCGCAGCGCAGATGCGCGCCCCGAGCGGGCGCAGATGTGGCGCAATACCTTTATGGCGCTGCCAGCACTTGGGCTAATCGTGTTGATTGTCGGCGGCATCCGGGGCGGTATTTTCACGCCCACAGAAGCCTCGGTCATCGCGGTGTTCTATGCCCTCTTCTGCGGTTTTTTCGTCTACCGCGCGCTGCGCTTGCGTGACCTGCCGGGGCTGATCCTGCGCGCCGCGCTGATTTCGTCCGCCGTTTTGTTGATCCTTGGCGCGGCGCGGGCCTTTGCATGGGTTCTGGTGATCGAAGGCGTGCCGCAGTTTCTGGCCGAGACGATCATTTCATGGGAGTTGTCGCCGATCCTGTTTCTCTTGGCGGTCAACGTGTTGCTGCTGCTCTTTGGCCTGTTTATGGACCCGCTGCCGGGCGTGATGATCTTGGTGCCGATCTTGGCGCCGATCAGCCATGCGCTTGGCATCGCGCCGGACCATTTTGCGATTGTGGTGATCGTGAACCTGACGCTCGGCCTGACGACGCCGCCGGTGGGGAGCCTGATTTTCGTGGTGTCTTCGGCGGTGAACCTGCGCCCTGCGGCGCTGATCCGTGAGATGCCGCCGTTCTTTCTGGCGAATTTTGTCGTGTTGATGCTGCTGACCTTTGTGCCGGCGATTTCGACATGGCTGCCGAAGGTCAGCGGTTTTTAACAGTTTACCGCCCGGCATCAGACCGGGCGGCGTTGCCGGTCGCGTTTCCCTACTCGGTCTGAATCCAAACCGCCTTGGTATCCAAATACGCCTGCAGGTGCTCCACGCCGCCTTCCTTGCCATAGCCCGACATCTTGAGCCCGCCGAACGGCACCGCCGGGTCGATTGCGTGGTACATGTTTACCCAAACCGAGCCCGCTTTCAGCCGTTTCACCGTGCGGTGCGCCGTGCTTAGATCACGGGTAAAGATGCCCGCCGCCAGCCCATAGGGCGTGGCATTGGCGCGCGCGATCACCTCTTCCATCGTGTCGAAGGGCAGGACAGAGATCACGGGCCCGAAAATCTCTTCCCGCGCGATGGTCATGTCGTCGGTCACATCGGCAAAGATCACCGGCTCAAGAAAGTTGCCGCCTTCATAGTCCGCGCCCTCGGGCCGCGCCCCGCCGGTGACCAGCCGCGCGCCTTCGGCTTTGCCCGCAGCGATATAGCCCTCGACCTTTTCGGCCTGCACACGGTTGATCAGCGGGCCGAGGTCCGTGCCCTCATCCAAGCCATGCCCGATCTTCAGCCCCCGCGCGAAAGCGGCCAGTTTCTCGATGAACTCATCCTGAATTTCGCGCGCCACGAACAGCCGCGAGCCTGCGATGCAGATTTGCCCCGAATGCGCGTAGACCGCCATCGCCGCGACAGGCACCGCCTTGTCGATGTCAGCATCCTTGCAGATGATCAGCGGAGATTTCCCGCCCAACTCCAACGTGATCCGCTTGAGGTTCTCAACGCCAGCGCGGGCGATGGTCTTGCCCGTGGCGGTCGAGCCGGTGAAGACCACTTTGTTCACGTCCTCATGTTCGGCCAAACGCGCGCCTGCTTCGCGGCCCGTGCCGGTCACCACGTTGACCACCCCATCGGGCACGCCTGCCTCTTGCATCAACTTCGCGATCATCAAGGGCGTCAGCGGCGCGTCTTCGGAGGGCTTCAATACCACGGTGCAGCCCGTCGCCAAGGCAGGCGCGATTTTCCAGATCGAGGCAGCGGTCGGGGCGTTCCAAGGGATAATCGCCCCCACCACGCCGACCGGCTCGCGCGTTGTAAAAGAGAACATCGATTGCGAGACCGAGTTCTCGATCACATCGCCGTGCAACGCGACCGCCTGCCCCGCATAGAACCGCAGCATCCCGATCACCCGGCGTTTGTTGCCCATGGTCCGCGCCAGCGGCAGACCCATGTCGGCTGTGTCCGACACACAGAGCTTTTCCCAATCGCGCTCCATCACATCGGCAATGCGCAAAAGCACCTCTTGCCGGTCATAGGGCGTGAATTTCGACCACTCCCCCTCAAAGGCCCGGCGCGCGGCGGCGACGGCGGCATCGACATCTTCGGCCCCGCCACGCGGCACCGTCGCCAGCGCCCGGCCCGAAGCGGGATCGACCACATTCAGCACCTCACCGGAAAGCGCGGGCACATCCTTGCCGTCGATGAACATCGGACAGAACTGCCCGTGATAGAGGTCTTGGGCAATCTGGTGGGGGTCGATGGTCAAAGTCATATCAGCCTCATGCAATCAATGCGCCATTCCTATCAAGCGCTGTGTCGGTTTCAAATATACAAAGCCCTGTTTGGCCGAGAAAATCCGCCCCGCCCGCGTTGCGCCGTGGCGGGCGGCGGGGTAGACCTTTACCCAAGGGAACCGCGCGCAGGAGCGGCGGTGGCAAGCGAGGGAAAGCCCATGAAAATCGGTATGATCGGTGTCGGCCTGATGGGCCACGGTATTGCGCGCAACGTGATGCGGCGCGGAGGTTTTGCGCTTGGCTATTTTGGCCACCCCGGCAACCAGCCGACCGATGAGCTGGACGGGCTGGGGGCCACGGCCTTTGACAGTCTTAGCGATCTGGCCGCCGCGTCGGATGTGATTATTCTCTGCGTGACCGGCTCCCCGCAGGTCGAAGGAATTCTGACCGGGGCGGGCGGCGTGATTGCCGGACTGAAGCCCGGTGCGGTTGTGGTCGATTGCTCTACCTCTCTGCCCGCCTCGACGGTAAAGATGGCCGAGGCGGTCAAAGCGGCGGGGGGCGAATTCGTTGACGCGCCAATGACCCGCACCGCGCAATTCGCCCATGAGGGGAAGTTGAACCTGCTGGTCGGGGGGGACGCGGCGGTTGTTGAAAAGGTCTCTCCCGTCCTCGCCTCCTTCACCGACGAGGTCAAACATGTGGGCGAGGTCAGCGCAGGCCACCGTTTGAAATTGCTGCACAACTACGTCTCTGTTGGCTTTATGTCGCTGCTCGCCGAAGCCGCCGCGCAATCAGCTGATGCGGGCATTGATCCGCAGAGCTTTGTCGATGTCTTGGCGGGTGGCGGCGGCGCCAGTGTCGCGCTTGATCGGCTGGCTCCCTTCATCGTCAGCGGCGACCGCGAGGCGCTGCCCTTTGCGATCAGCAATGCGCTGAAGGATTTCGACTATTACCGCCAGATGTCCGCGCAAGCAGGTGCGCAGGTTGAGATTGCCGACGGGGTTTACAGCGCCTTGTCTAAGGTCGTCGAAAAGGGCGCGGGCGATGCCTATGTGCCAGAGTTGGTGCAGCATTTCCGCAAGGGTTAAGCCCTAGGGTCAGAGCGTCAGCGTCCCGATGCTCGACCCGCCACAGACGAAAAGCGTCTGGCCGGTGACGAAACTATTGGCTGGATCGCAGAAGAAGAGAAATGCGTTGGTCACGTCCTCGACTTGCCCCAACCGGCCCACCGGGATGCGTTTGGCAAGCTCTGCTTCGCGTTCGCTTTCTTTCGGGATGATGCCCCAGAAATTGTCGGTCTGCACTGGGCCGGGGGCCACGACGTTGACGGTGATCCCATGCGGTGCAAGCTCCAGCGCCCATGTGCGCGCCATGCCGATCATCCCCGCTTTCGACGCCGAATAAGCGGTGCGCGTCGGGGCGCCCAAGGCCGCGCGCGAGGCGTTGAACATCACCCGGCCAAAGCCGCGTTTTTTCATGTTGGGCAGGAAGGCTTGTAGAAGCGTCAGGGCCGAGCCGAGGTGCAGTTGCGCCAGTCCGGAGATGTCTTCGGGCTTGGCCTCTTCAATCAGATTGGGCCAGATCAACCCGGCGTTATGCACCAGATGGGTCACGTCATAGCGCGCCGCGATATCAGCGGCGACGGCAGCGACGGAGGCGGGATCGAGAAGGTCGGCTTCGATATGCTCACATCCTTCCGCCTCCCATTCCGGCTTGCCCCGCGCGATTGAGATCACCCGATAGCCGCGCTCCAGCAGCCGCTGCGCCAGATCGGCGCCGATGCCCTTGCTGCCCCCGGTGATGACGGCGGTGTAATTGCTCATGGTCTCGCTCCCGGTATCAGCGCCAGCACCCGCAAGGGGCTGCCGGTCCCGCCTTTAATCTTGAGCGGCGGTGCGATCAGCATGGCCCCGGTGGGCGGCAGTTGGTCGAGGTTGCACAGACATTGCAGCCCGTATTTGCCCGCTCCATGCAGCAGGTAATGCGCCGGAAAGGGCGGATCGTAGTGCATCCCCTGCCCCGCGTCGGTGCCGACGGTTTCGGTGCCAAAGCCACGAATGCCGCGCTCCAACAGAAGGGCAATCGCGGCGGGTGTGGGACCGGGCGAATGGGCGCCGTCCTCGTGCATGTTGAGGTAATCCGCGCCGCTGCGCTTTGACCAATCGGTGCGCATCAACACCCAAACGTCTGCCGGGATCGCGCCGTGTTTGGCTTCCCAATCGTGGATGATTTCGGGGGTCAGTTCAAAGTCATCGTCCTGCCCTGCCCCCTCGGAGCAGTCGATCACAACGACCGGGCCGATGAAGGCCTCTGCCGGGATTTCATCCACCGCGCCGTTTGTCACGTCTTTGCCCGAGACCCAGTGAATCGGCGCGTCGAAATGGGTGCCAGTGTGCTCATTGAGGGTGAGGTTATGCCACTTCCACGCCGGGCCGCGATGATCATAGGCCGAGACCTCCTCCATCCGGAACCGCGCGCATTGGCCGAACTCGGGCGGCAGCACGATGACGGGGAAATCGGGATCAAGCCGGTGCGTCAGATCGACGACCCGGGCCGCGCCGCTTGCCAGCGCATCGGCCAGTGCTGTGATTGCATCGCTCATGCGCCGCTCCCCCGCATCTCACGTTCCATCAATGCCGGATCCTCCAGCCAACGGGCCAGAGCATCCTTGGCCACATCCCCGCAGGCGAGCTCTTCGAGGCCATCAATCAGGCCAGTCACCACCGTCCGCGCCAGCGCGCGGGGGGTGACTTTGGGCGGTGGCAGGGGTTGGTGCCATTCATCGTCTACCGGGCCGGTGTAGACATTCATCACCCGCAGCCCGGACCCGGCAAATTCCGCCCGCAGCGTCTGGCTGAGCGACCGCGCCGCTGCCTGCGAGGCATCGAAGCCGCCAAACCCTGCCTCGGGCGCCAAGGCTCCCGCCGACAGGATGTTCACCCACGCCACTGCCGAATTCACACCATCCGCCGTGCGCGACGCCATCGCCGGGCCAAAGCCCTGCGCCAGTCGCATCAGGCCCAGCACATTGGTCTCCATCCCCTCGCGGGCAAAGATCGTATCATTGCCCAGCACCCCGCCGGGGCGGATGAACTGTGCCGTGTTGATGAGGATATCGACCTTGCCGCCGATCTCTGCCGCAAGGCGCGAGACCGAGGCGGTGTCGGTCACATCAAGCGGCATGAGGCTGACGTTCTCCATCCCCTCGAACCCCGCGCGCCCTTCCCACCGCCGCCAATGTTCCGGCTCACCCAGAAAGACCTGCGCCGCACCAGCCTTCAAAAGCGCTTGGGTCAGCGGCAAGACCAAGGGGGAGCGGGCATCGGTGATCAGCACCCGCCGGTGTTTCGGGTCGCTCGACATTGCGCGCAGCATTGGATCGTCTTGCATAAATTCGCTTTCCTCTCGCGGCAGGGCCACCATGACCCCCTGCCCTGCCCGGTCCAATTTGAGCGCCAGACGGACGTGATCGCCGCGCCCGACATCGCCGTGCAGATGGCACACCGCAACCGGTCCGGCGGCGAGTTGGACCGTGCCAATGCGCCATGGCAGACGTTCGCGGAAGTAAGGGTCGGGCGAGACCCGGATCGTCGTTTCGGCCAGCACCTCGCCCGCCGGTTCAGTCTCGCGCCACTCAAGCGCCACCGACAGGCATTTGCCGCAGGCATCACGCGGTGGATATTGCACCGCGCCGCAATCCGCGCAGTGCTGCAGGGCGAACTGCCCGCGCCCTGCGGCAATCGCCAGCCCAAGCGTCGCGCGCGAGCGTTGGGCAGGCGGCAGGGTCGGCACCGTGCTGCGCTTTTGCGGGTTCTTCTTTTGGGGCGGCATCAATGGTTCGGTCATGCCCCGCCCCCTTCGATGATCGCCGCCGCCGAACAGACGCCCCGGTCATAATTGATCATGCCAAAGCCCGAGACCAGCGCCCGCCGGGCGTTTGCAACCTGCGTGCCTTCGGCCTGTCCGGTCACCTGCCGGATCGCTTCGACCAACCCCAGATAACCACCCGCCGCCCCCGCTTGGCCCACCGACAATTGCCCACCCGAGGTGTTGTGCGGGAAGTCGCCGTTGGTCGTGAGATCACGCTTGCGGGCAAAGGCGGCCCCCTCCCCCTTGGCGCAAAATCCGAGGTCTTCGAACTGCATCATCGAGATCACCGGGTAGTCGTCATAGGTCTGCAACAGGTCGACGCCCTCCGGCCCATGACCCGCCATGTCATAGAGCTCCCCAATGTCCATGCCCCAGCCGCCGCGCAGTTGCATCGGGTCTTCGGGATAGGCGTTGTGACGTTCAATCGTGCCGCTGATCTGGGCGAAGGGCAGGTCGCGGCGCAGGGCCTCGTCCTCGCGCATGACCAAAAACGCCTCGGCCCCGGCGCAGGGCATGACGCAGTCGAACAGCGCGATGGGGTCTGAGATCATCCGGGCGTCCATATACTGCGCCAAGCTTAGCGGAGTCTTCATCAAGGCCGCAGGATAGTTCAGCGCATTTGCGCGTTGCGAGACCGCAATATGGCCAAAATCCTCGCGCGTGGCGCTGAATTCCTGCATGTAGCGGTCCATCAGCAGCGCGAAACTGGCGTTGGGGCCGCCGAACCCATAGGGAAAGGTGGCATCCATCGAAAAGCGCGAAAACCCGCTGAGCAGGGTGCGAAAACTGTCGATCCGGTTTGCGTCCCCCGCCACGCAGGCGACCACATCCACGTCCCCCGATTGCACCGCCCGCGCCGCACGGCGCAGCGCGATCACCCCGCTGGCCCCACCCGTGGGCACGGTATCAAGCCAGCGCGGGGAAAGTCCCAAATGTTGGGTCAGCCCGACCGGCGTGTCGGGGGCGAGCGAGAAGCTGGAGACCGAAAATCCGTCCAACTCCGCCGGCGCGATTCCCGCTTCACCCAACATCTCGCGCAGGGCGCGGGCGATCCACCAATGCGCGGTCTCGTTGCTGTAGCGCGCGTAGGGAACCGAGGTGGGTGCCGCGAGCACCACACCGTCATAGCCCTGACGCCTCATGCCGCTGTCCGTTTCTTCATCCCGCGCAGGTCTTGCGTGGCGGGGTCGGTGAGCAGGTCGGCGGCCAGCGTTTTCAGCACCCCTCGTTGGAGTTTTTGGGTCGCGGTCAGGGGCAGCGCCTCGACAAAGGCGATGAAGCCGGGGGCTTTGTAATAGGCAAGTTGGGTGAGGCACCATTGGGTGATCTCTTGCGCCAGCGCGGCGGGATCGGCGGCGCTGTCTTTGGCGACGATACAGGCAAAGACCTCATCCCCGCGCACCGCGTCGGGCACAGCGGCGACGGCGGCGCTGGCCACGGCGGGATGGCGCATCAGGGTCGATTCTACCTCAACCGCTGCAATGTTTTCGCCCGCGCGGCGGATGACGTTTTTCTTGCGGTCAACGAAATACATCGCGCCATCCGGAGCACGGCGCACGATGTCGCCGGTGTGAAACCAACCGTCCGACCATGCCTCATTCGTGGCTTCGGCATTTTTGAAGTAGCCCGCGAAGAACCCGCGCCGAGGGTCGGGACCGGCGCGGCGCACCAGCAGTTCGCCTTGATCGGCCTCTTGCCCGGCATCGTCGAGCAGCCGGACCTCCAGCCCACCCTCGGGGGCACCAAGACAGCTTTCGCCCACCCTCCGGGGTTCGCGGTTGGCGCAGATCACGGCGCCCGCGCCCGTTTCGGTCATGGCCCAAGCCTCCACCAACGGAAAGCCGAAGCGCGCCTCAAACGCGGCGTGGAGTTTTGGGTCGACCCCTGCGCCAAAGCCGAAGCGCAGGGCGTGATCGCGGTCGGCTTCGCTTTCTTCGGCCCCCATCAGCATGGATGGCATGACACCAAGGTAGTGCAGGCAGGTCGCCCCCGAGGCCCGAACCGAGGCCCACCAGCTGCGCGGATGGAACCGATCAAGCGCGGTCAGGCAGCCGCCCACGGCGATCATTGCCATGAAGGAATAAGCCATCGCGTTCATGTGGAAAATCGGCAGGGGCGTAATCATGCGCTCGCGGTCTTGCGACAGGGCGCAGAGCCCACCCGTGTCGGCGTACCACCGCCCGGCGTCGAGGAAATAGGTATTGGTGAGGATGCAGCCTTTGGGCTGGCCCGTGGTGCCGGAAGTGTAGAGAAGTGCGGCTTCCGCGTTCTCCGCGCCGCCATTATGCGCCGCGATGGCCGTGAACGTGACCGGCGATGGGAGTGGATCGCCCGGTGCAATCACCGGCATGTCGCGCCCCGCCTGCCGCGCCGCCGCGCGCAGGTCATCGCCCCGCGAAGGGATCGCCACGGCCAAAACAGGCTCGGCGTGGTCGATCATATAGCTCAGTTCCGCCGCGCGCAGATCGGGGTTCACCGGCACGACCGACAGGCCCAAACCGTTCAGCGCCAGCCACCAGAGGAAAAAGGCCGGGCGGTTCTCCATCAGCAGCATGACCCGCTGGCCGGAAAGGTAGCCCGCCGCCGCGATGTTCTCACGCAAAGCCGCAACCTCGCGCGCGGCTGCGGCATAGCTCACCTCGCCCGCCGCGATGCCGTAGATTTCCGCCGTTTCTGGCAAGACATTGAGAAAGGCGCGGTTGGGATGCTGCGCGGCGGTGTCCTGAAAGGCCGCGTAAACCGTTGCGATCTCTGGCGCGATCATGGCAGCAACTGGATGTTGCGGAAGGCCGCATCGCAATTGACGATATCGACCCGTTTGTTGGCGATCCGCAGCGCGCCCTCGACCAAGGCCAACTCATGCCGCGCGGTGATGGCGAGCAGTTGCTGCTCATCAAGCCGCGTCTCAACGTAGTGCATGAAGGTGGTGGTGACGAAACGTCCCGCCTCCATGTCCATCTCATCGACGAAAGGACGCTGGATCACATGATGGCAGCGGCTTTTGGGCTTTTGGCTGAAGGTTCGTGCGCCATTGAGCCGTTCGACGCGCAATTTCAGCATGAACATATCCTCATACATCAGCGAGGTTTGATTGATCGGATCGGTCTGTTGATAGTCCAGCGGCATCCAGTAATGCCCATCCGGCAGCCAGAGGTTCAGCCATTCGGTATAGCGCCCCTCGTCCAACATGCGCGCTTCGTCATAGATGAAGTCGATCAGGCACTCGCGCGTCACGCTCATTCCGCTGCCTCCGCTGTTTGGCTCATGGTCATGAACTTGACCCAAGCGTGGAATTGGTTGCGCATCTGGCGTTCGGTGGTGCCGTTTTCGACCGCTTCCACTTCAAAATCTTCGTCGTCTTCGATCAGGCGTTGGATGTTCACCCATTCCAAACCGTCGACCATCAGACCCTCTTGGGCGCGCTCGTACATTTCCAAGTCGTCATGGCCGACGATGGAGGTCGGCGCGTTGATCATGCGGTTGTACATCGCGGTGCGGGCGGTCAGCTCTTCCGGGGCGTCGACAAGGCGGTAGATGTAGCTTTCCACCACCGTGCGGTCCGCCGCGATGGGGATGAATACGCGCAGCTGCTGGATCGGGCCCTTGATCATGATGTTCGGGAAATAGACCGTGTTGTGGCGGTTTTCGTCCAAGATCGCCTTGGCTTTCTCCTCTCCATAGCTGTCGCAGAGCGCTTCGAAATAGCCGGGGATGGCGGCGTAATCCGAGTGGATTGAATGGTTTACGCCCGTATGCCCGTGGCCATTGGGCCAAGTGCGGATGCCCATGCCTTCGAAGAATTCGTAAGGCGACATGAAGGGGGCGATGATCTCCATCGCGGGGGGCTTGGGGGCACCTTCGGGGAGGTCCATTTCCTCGTAGAGTTTCACCGCCGTCCCGGCAGAGCTTTCGTGGGCTACCATCGGGTGGCAGGTGTCGGTCTGGTTTTCGACCAGCATCTTCCAGTTGCAATGATGCATGTAACGCAGCGGCGGGCCGACGACTTCGAGCCGTCCGGCGGGGGAACGGTCCACCATATTGTCGAGCGAGGTCAGGCTCGCGCCAAAGAACTCTTCGAAGCTGATGCCCTCTTCCGCGAGCCGGGCAAAGATGAAGCCGCGGTAGTTCTTCACATCGCCAACGCTGCGCATGCCCTTGCCGCTGTCGGTCTCTTCCAGCCCGGTATCTTGGTAGCCTTTTTTGAGCGGGATCGCCAAAAGGCAGCCGTCGGTTTTGAAGCTCCATGCGTGATAGGGGCATCGGAAGAACTTGCCGGTGTTGCCCTGCCGATCGATCACGATCTTGGTGCCCTTATGCGGACAGCGGTTCAGCAGCACATGGATGTCGCCGGTGGAATGACGCACCTGAATGACCGGCTGGGTGCCGATGTGGGTGCTGAAATAATCGCCCTTGTTCGGCGTCTGACTTTCATGGCCGACAAAGACCCACGCATTGGCGAAAAGATGCTTCATCTCTTGTTGGAACACCTCCGCGTCGGTGTAGATATCGCGGTGCACCTGATGTGGCTGCACGAGGGCGGCCAGTGCCGCCGGGCTGTCGTAACGTCCCATGAGTTCCTCCCTCAGATGTCGAGTACAAGGCGCGGTGATTTGGCGCGGCTGACGCAGATTTGCATGACATTGCCTGCCGCGCGTTCCGCCTCGGACAGAACCACGTCGCGGTGATCGGGCGTGCCGCTGATCACGTCGCATTGGCAGATGCCACAGTCGCCGCGCTGGCAGTCGTACATGACATCGACGCCCCCCGCCTCCAGCACGTCGATGATGGATTGGCCGGGCGGGATGGTGAAAACCTCCCCGCTTGAGGCGACTTCGACCTCGAAGGCGCTGTCGCCCTGCTGCTCTTGGGGTGCGTCGAAGAGTTCGAAGTGGATGTGGTCAGGCGCGATACCAGCGGCTTCGGCCTTCGCCTTGACCGCGTCGATCAGCCCCTTGGGGCCACAGACATAGAAATGCGCGTCGCCCCCCGCAGAGGCAATCACCGCATCAAGGTTCAGCGCGCTGTCGTCATCGTCACAATGCAGATGCAAGGCATCGCCAAAGGTCGCGCGCAGGGGATCGCGATAGGCCATCAGGGATGCGCTGCGGCCTGAGTAGTGAAATGCAAACGCCTGACCAGCGGCCTTGAGCGTCGCCGCCATTGAGATCATCGGCGTGATGCCAATCCCCCCTGCCAGCAGCACCGCAGGCGCGTCTTGGGTCAGGGGGAAGTCGTTCTTCGGCGCGGCGCAGGTGATTTCTGCCCCCGGTTTCAGCCCGTGCATATGGGTTGATCCGCCCTTGCCCTCAGGTTCGCGTTGGACGGCGATGCGGTAGCTCTCGGGGGCCTCGGGAATCGGATCGAAGGAGATCAGAGAATAGGCGCGGGTGTCGCCGTCGGGCAGATCGAAAAGCACATGGGCGCCCGCCTCCCACCGCGGCAGCGCGCTGCCATCTGCGGCTGCGATCTGGAACTCACTGATGCGATCGGTCAGCGCTGTGACCTCCCGCACAATAGCGTTGATCTTCGTCATGTGATGTCCTCCCGTGGTAAACAATATGATTTTTCATATAGTTTCGGTCAAGGGTTTTCTTGCCAAGCGCGATTTTGCCCGCCATTTAGGGGTGCCGAGGCGCAAGGAGCCCTCTTTCCATCAAAGGCTTAACAGGTGTGACGCAGCAAAAGACCGACGCAACCTCTGACAAAGACACGGGTCAGGAGGGGGGATTCGTCTCCGATTACCTGCTCTATTTGTTGGCGGCGGCCAGCGATGTGGCGAGCGCACAGTTCCACGCGCAGGTGCGCAAGGCGGGGCTGCGCGTGCCGGAATGGCGCGTGCTGGCCTGTCTGTCGGACACCGATGGCGCGATGATCACGCAACTGGCTCGGCAGGCGCTGGCCGAGCAATCACGACTCACCCGGATCATCGCCCAGATGGAGGAACGCGGCCTGCTGATCCGCCGCAGTGACCCCGCCGATGGCCGCCGGGTGCGTGTCTATCTGACCGATGCGGGCCGGGCGCTGGCCGCCGAACTGGTGCCGCAAGCGCGCCGTCATGAGGCCGCTTTGATCGAAATGCTCAAGGGCAATGAGGGCGCGCAATTGAAACCGGCGCTGAAATCCTTGCTGGCCGCCTTGGACGACACTGCGGATCAACGCGGCTGATCGCAGCCCTTGCCCTGCGCGCAAAAAATGGTTCCAATCGTGCTGTAAATGTGAATACATGAAAAAGCATATACTTGGCGACACGGGTTTGGGAGAACCCCGCCAAGGCATATCGAACGGTATGGGGAGGAGCCCAAAATGACCAAATTCACCAAGTTTCTCACGACGAGTGCGCTTGCGCTCTGCACCGCGACCGGCGCGTTTGCCGCCGAGACGCTGACCATTTCCACTTGGCTGCCACCAAGCCACCCGGTCAACACCGGCATGTTCACGCAACTGACCGACATGATGTCCGAAGCCAGCGATGGGCTGATCGAAACCGAGCTGAAAAACGGCCTTGCCCCGCCGCCCGCGCAGATGGACCTGCTGTTGGACGGTGCCGCCGATATCGCGATCCTGTTTCATGGCTACACGCCCGGTCGTTTCGTCGGCACCAAGCTGGTGGAAATCCCCGGATACGAAGGCAATGCCGAGGCGGCTTCGGTTGCCCATTGGCGCGTGCATGAGGCGATGCTGGCCGAGTTGGACGAGCACCGCGGCGTGAAGGTTATTGCGCTGACGACCCACGGTCCGGGGCAGATTCACTCCAACAAAGAAGTCGCCTCGCTGGAAGACCTCCAAGGGCTTAAAACCCGTCTCGGTGGCGGTGTTTCGGCGGATGTGGGGGCGGAGCTTGGCCTCGTCGGCATTCAGGTGCCCGCGCCCAAGGTTTACGAAACCCTCGATTCCGGTGCCGCTGACGCCGTGGCGATGAACATGGGCGAGCGGATCAGCTTTAAACTGAACGAAGTGGCCAAGAACGTCTATGAAATGCCCGGTGGTTTTTATCGCGGTTCCTTCTCGGTCATCATGAGCCAAGAGACCTTTGACAGCCTGCCCGAAGACGTGCAGCAAAAGCTCGACAGCGAAGTTTTTGGCGAGACGGCGAGCCGCATGATGGGTGCCGTCTGGGATCAGAGCGACGTGGACGCGCGTGAGGCGACCGAAGCCGCAGGCGACAACAAGATCGTCACCGCCTCTGAAGAGGATCAGGCCCGCTTTGCCGAAATGGCCGCCAAGGTGCGCGACAAGGTGATCGCCGAGTTGGACGAAGCCGGTGTCGATGGGCAAGCCGCCTATGAGATGATGCGTGAGGAAATGGCAAACGCCAGCCAGTAACCCCCACCGCCAAAGGGGCCGGTCGCAGCAGCGGTCGGCCCCCAGCCAGGGAACCGCCATGCGCTCTTTGATCCGCCTCACCACCGCCCTCTCGGCCCTGCCGATGACGATGGCCTCTGTCGCGCTTTTCGCGCTGATGGTGCTGACCTTTGCCGATGTCATCATGCGCTCGGTCTTCAACGCCCCGATCGAAGCCGCGACCGAGCTGATCCGCATCGGCATCGCCTTGATCGTTTTCTCTGCCCTGCCCGTTCTGTCGGGCCGCGAGGGGCATATCGCTGCTGACCTGCTGGACCGCCCCTTTGAAAATTGGGGGCTGCAACGCTGGCGCGACGGGCTGGTGACGCTGGGGTGCGGGGTGATGCTGTGGTTTCCAGCCGGGCGGGTGGTGGACCTAGCCTACCGCGCGCTGAGCTATGGCGACGTGACCGAATACCTTGAAATTCCGACCTTTTACATCGGCATGTTCATCGCGGTGATGACCTATCTCACCGCCGTTGTGCTGATCCTGCGCGGGCTTTTGCGCCTCTTTGCGCCGCAACTTCTGGACCCTGCCACATGATCGCATCTGCCATCGGCTTTGCCGCCGTTTTTGCCCTCGTCTTGCTACGCTTGCCGATTGCCTTTGCCATGGGCCTCGTTGGGATGGTCGGGCTGGTCTATGAAACCAGCTACCGCGCCTCAATCTCTATGGTGTCGCGGCTGATTATCGACACCAGCCAAGACTACGGGCTGTCGGTGATCCCGCTTTTCATCCTCATGGGGCTCTTCGTGAACAAAGGCGGCATCAGCCGTGAGCTTTACCAAGTCTCCAACGCCTTTCTGGGGCACTTCCGGGGCGGCTTGGCCATGGCCACCATCGTGGCTTGCGGGGGCTTTGCGGCGATCTGTGGCTCGTCCTTGGCCACGGCGGCGACCATGTCCAAAGTCGCCATGCCAGAGATGCGCAAATACGGCTATGCTGACAGTCTTTCGACCGCGTCCATTGCCGCTGGCGGCACGCTCGGCATCCTGATCCCGCCGTCGGTGATCCTTGTGATCTATGGGCTGCTGACCGAGACCTCTATCGGCGCGCTGTTCATCGCGGGCATCGTGCCCGGCGCGCTTGGCATCCTTCTTTACCTCTGCGCGGTGCGCTTTTCCGTCGCCATGAACCCCGAGGCAGGCCCCGCTGGCCCCCGCGCCACATGGGGTGAGCGGCTGCGCGCGCTGAACCACGTTTGGTCGGTGCTGGCGCTCTTTGCGCTGGTGATCGGCGGGCTCTACGGTGTGCTTGATTTCTGGCCAATCCATTTGGCTTTCTCCCCGACCGAAGCGGCGGGCATGGGGGCTGCGGGTGCTTTCCTCATCGCTTGGGCGCGTGGCGGGCTCAGCTGGGCCGGACTGCGTGAGGTGCTGGAGGAAACGACGCTCACGTCCGCCTCGCTTTTCTCGGTGCTGATTGGCGCATGGATTTTCTCAAACTTCGTGAACCTCGCGGGCCTGCCCGAAGGGCTGCTGGCGACCGTCACGGCGCTGGACCTCGGCCCATGGGTGGTCATGGGGCTGATCCTTTTGATCTACATCGCGCTTGGCTGCATTTTCGAGAGCATGTCGATGCTGTTGCTGACGGTGCCGATCTTCTTTCCACTGGTCACCAGCCTTGGGTTTGATCCGGTGTGGTTCGGTATCATCGTCGTCGTAGTGACAGAGATTAGCCTGATTACCCCTCCCGTGGGTCTGAACGTCTTTGTGCTTAAGGGCGTGGTCGGCGATGTCTCTACCGGGACGATCTTTCGCGGGGTCACGCCCTTCTGGCTGGTCGATATCCTGCGGCTGATCCTGCTGCTGATCTTCCCCGCGCTGGTGCTTTTCCTACCGGGGCAGATGTAAGCCCCCTGCCCTCTCAGCCTCATCGCGCCGCGTCTGTTTGCACTTCGACCAGCGCGGCGCGATAGTGCGGCCAAATCACCAAGGATGAGGCCAGCATGAACATCGACCTACTCAAAGACCTTTGCGAAACCCCCGGCGTTCCGGGGCGCGAGCACCGCGTGCGTGACCTGATCACCCAGCAGATCGAGGGCCTGTTCGACCATGTAGAGACCGACGCCATGGGTTCCCTCCTCTGCCGCCGTGATGCGACGGCAGGCGACGGCAAAGCGCCCAAGATCATGCTGTTGTGCCACATGGATGAGATCGGGTTTCTGGTCAGCCATATCTCGAAAGACGGGTTTCTGTACCTTCAACCCGTGGGGGGTTTTGATCCGCGCAACCTCTTCTCGCGCCGAGTGTTGGTCTGCACCGATCAGGGCGATCTGAAGGGCGTGATGAACCCCGGCGGTAAGCCCATTCACATCTCTTCTGCCGAAGACCGCAAGAAAATTCCCGAAGTGTCGGAGTTCTTCGTCGATCTGGGACTGGGCGAAAAAGCCAAGGACATCGTCAAGGTCGGTGACTTCGTGGTGATGGATGAACCTTTCCTCGAAATGGGCGATCAATTTGTGTCTAAGGCGCTCGACAACCGCGTCGCCTGCTGGCTGGGGATCGAAGCGATCCGCAAGCTGGCCGACAAGGGGCGCGGGGCGGAAATTCACGTGGCCTTCACTTGTCAGGAGGAAGTCGGCCTGCGCGGCGCGCGTACGGCGGCCTATAAAGTGCAGCCCGACATCGGTCTTGGCATCGACACGACGCTGGCCTGCGACACGCCCGGCGTGCCCGACCATTTGGCGACGACGCGCCTTGGCAAAGGGTTTGGCCTGCACGTGCGCGACAGCAGTTTTATCGCCGATGTGGGTCTTGTCAGTGAGATTGAAGACCTGGCCTTGGAACGTGACATTCCTTTTCAACGCACCATGCTCGCCGCCGGTGGACAAGATGGCGCCGCGGCGCAGCAGGCTGCCGCAGGCGCGCGGGCGGTGGGGATCGTGGTCGGCACCCGCTACATCCACACGGTGACGGAGATGGTCTCCAAGAGTGACCTACAGGCGGCGCTTGATATCCTCGTGGCCTATCTGGAAGGCTTCGACGGCAAGGCCGCCTAAAGCCCCCTGCCCCCCCTAAACGCGCCGCGCGCGTTCAGGGGGGGGCTGCATCATCGGGCGCTTGCGGCAGCCAGACGGTAAAGGCCGCGCCTCCCTCGTCCCGGTTGCGCACCGTGATGATCCCCCCGGCGCGCTGGATCAGCGTCTGAGAGATCGACAGGCCCAGCCCCGTCCCCTCTCCGGGTTTCGTGGTAAAGAAGGGATCGAACAGCGAGCCGAGCAACGCCTCTGGCACCCCCGGCCCACTGTCATGGACAGAAAGCGCGACACCGGGCACAGCGTCGCGCTCCTCAGACCTTAGATACAGATCCAACCGCCCTGCCCCCCGCATCGCCTGCACGGCATTGACCACAAGGTTCACCACGACTTGCTGAATCTCGCCCGAGTCCGCGCGCACGGGCGGGACCTCTTCAAAATCGCAATCCACCTCAATCCCGCCCCGGCTGATCAGATGATCAACGAGCACGAGGCAATCCTGCACCAAGGGCCGTAGCGCGATATTATGTTCACAGTCGGAAAACTCAGACGGCGCGGCGAACTTCAGCAATTTGCCGACGATCACCTCGATCCGCGACAGTTGTCTGTCGATCAGCCCCAGTTCCGTGGCCACGGGCGCGGCATCCTCGCCTAGGGTCTCACGGATGACATCGACATTGCCCATGATGACCGCGACCGGGTTGTTGATCTCATGGGCGACCCCGGCGGTGATTTCCCCGATGGAGGCGAGCTTTTCGCTCATCACCAACTGGCGGAAGGTCTGCTCCAACTTCTCATTCGCCTCGCGCAATTCACCGGTACGCTGATCCACGCGCTGGTTCAGCTCATCATTCCAACTGCGCAACTGCCGGTCGCGTTCTTGAACCTGCTCCAGCAACCAATCGAGGTGATGCGCCACCGCGCCGATCTCATCCCGCGCGGGCACTGGCCCGATCCGCGCCGAAAGCTCTCCCTTGCCGACGCGGTGCATGACCTTTGTCATCCGTTCAAGCGGCGAGAAGATTCCCCGCGCCAGCCACAGGAACACCGGCGCCGAGAGGGCCAGCACGGCAAAGAAGGCCGCCAGCATCCACCAGAACGCCTCGCGCTTCGCCTGCGCAAAAGGCGCCTCAAGAAAACCGACATAGAGCATCCCTACCCGCTCCCCGAAACTGTCGGTGATGGGCTGGTAGCCTGAGATATACCAATCGTTCACCACAAACGCCCGGTCGAGCCAAGTGCGCCCTTCGATCAACACGGCCTCCCGCACTTCGGCCGAGACGCGCGTGCCAAGGGCGCGCACATCCTCGAACAGGCGCACATTGGTCGAGATGCGCAGATCGTCGAGGAACAGCGTCGCGGTCCCCTGCCGGTCGCCGCCGGTCACCGCGTTCAAATAGACTAGGTCGTTGATCGTATCGATGAAGTCGAGGTTTCGGTTCAAAAGCATTCCGCCAACCAAAACGCCCTGCCTGCCGTTCAGCGCAACCGGGCTTGCCGCATGGACCACCATCCCGCGGTCTTCGACTTTTCGGTTGGTGGGCACGGCGGCGGGCGTGTCGATCACCGGCACCTGCGCGCGTACCGCAAGCGCGTCGTTCAAAGTTGTCAGCCGTGCATTGCTAAATACGTCGATCTCCGCCCCGCGTGCTCCCCGCGCCGCGCGGGCGATCACCGGCCAATCCTCGCCTTCATCGACCGCTGTTTCGAGGGGGAGGAAGCGCAGAAAATCCAAGCCCAGCCGATCTTGTATCTCGGCAAATGAGGCCACCCGATCTGCGGTCGGCATCTCAAGCAAGCGGGCAAATTCGACCGAGCCTGCGACGGCATCCAGTTCATTGCCGGTCTGCGCCAACAACCGCGCGAGATACTGGTTGGCGATCCTCAACTCGCTCTCGACATTCGCGATGAGCACTTCGTCATAGTCCGCCGTCCAACGCGACATGCCCAAGACCAGCAGCAGCGGCATCAACACGATAAGCGGTGTTAGCGCGAGGATCAGCAGGCGTAGGCGAACGGAGGTCATGGGCTTTCCCGGAAAACTGAGGCCAATTTAGCCGCTGCGCCTTCAAGGGTGAAGTGTGGGGGCGTATTTTGCCCGACAAACCCCACCAATTCAGTATTTTGGCCCCGATTGCCAAGCATACATATGCCTAACCCATTGTAAAACCGTAGGTTTTCAAATTGTCAGCTGACAATTGCGCTGATTTACCAGTGCTGCCACCATGGGATTAAGGGAAAAAGCGCCATTACGGGCCATTTGGGTCAAACGGCGAAGATATGCGCCCGGGCTTCGGATGGTCGCGGCTTTCTCAAGCAGACAAAGGACTGTCACCGCTGCGCTCTCCGCACCCATGTCCCGTTTTGCCTCATTTAAGACCGGCAGGTCAATCCCCAGCATTGGGGCAATCTGATCTCCGATCCGTACAATGTCACTCCAATTGCGCATCGCTTCTGGGAAGAAGCTTTGAACTTCTTTGCAAGCAGCGACCACCTCAGCAAAAGTGACCCCTTTTTTTGGCTTGTTGTCTTCACTGTCAATGTTGTCAGCCGAGTGAGGGAGGGCGTCTTTCGGACCGCTCTGCTGTTCAGAGTCAAAATAGGATTTAATTGAATCCTGTATGTGCCGCTCATTTTCGCCGTCGCTGGCGCTCATTTGTTCTGTAGATGGGGCAGGGGAAACCGGTTCTGCTTCGGCTTCATCAACAATGGTGGCCGTGCTCTCAAGCGCCTCACGTAATGCATTCTCAAGAAGGGTCAATGCCGCTTCATCCGGCTTGCGCCGAAGGACACGCCCCGCCTCATTTGCCACCCCCTCAGCGCCACCCTGACGGATCAGCGCGTGCCTCAGAACAAGCACCCGGTCCCTCAGCGCTTGCAGCCGCTCACTGTGCGCTTCGGCTGCCTGAGCGGCTGTCTCTATCATATCTGACTGAACGACAAGGGGGGAGAGGTCAAAGCCAAAGGCCAGCGCAATCGCGCCGCCCCGGTTTCGTGCAAAGCGTTTGCGATTGGGGCTATCGTGCCGGGCAATAAGCCCGACACGGACAAGCTGGGCAAGATGCCGTCGAAGCGTGCTTTCAGGCATCCCGTGCAACCGCTCAGACAGCCGGGCGTTCGAGGCAAATACGATCCCTGCCGCGCCATCTGGAATATGACGGCTCGGCAGAAAGCTGAGCAACGCCTTCAATACGGTGAGGGTGCGGTGCGACAATTCAAAACAGTCAGCCGCAGTTGTCAGCCGGTCGAGCAAAGCCCATTTGTCCGGCCCCTCGCATGACACTTGGGTAGCCGATTTCGGCCGCCCGAACCCAGTTCGGAACGTGTTTTCCATTTAAAATCACGAAAGACAACAAAATACCGGCCCTATCCCATCGGGTAGAGTTGACATCGATAAATCTTTGGGGCTATCTCGAAGGTGCAAAGTTTGAGAAGGGCCTTCCGGGATTTATCCTGGGGGGCTTTTTTTGTGGTCTTGGATGTGCCTCCTGTTGCTACTTCCTCAATTTCTCACGCGCGGGTCTTTTGCCAGCGGTCGTGAATCTCTTGCAAAAGCTCTTCTGCATGCGCATCGAGCCATGTATCAAATCCCTCGGCTGCACGGGCAGGGACGGTCACCGTGACACCACGCTTGCCGCTGCGAATGTCCGCCAAAGCCTTGCCATCACGGCTCCGCAGGGTGCGGGGCTTGGCCGATGGGGCAGGGGAGGCGGCAGCTTTCTCGGGCTGGGCTGAGGCTTCGGCAAAGATCGCCTCGAACCGTTCATCTGAATTGAACCCTTCCCAGTCGGCCTGCGACATCCGTTTGTCCGCCCGCGCTTTTGCTGCGGGTTGCTCAAAAAGCTTGACCAAAGCCATCCAGCGGTCCCGGCCGATGGACGGGGCAGAACCGATCTGGCGCAAAAAAGGTAGCTCAAACGCATGACCAACCTTGAGCATGCGACTGACCATCGGCAGATCGATCGACAGCGCGTCTGCGATTGTCTGCCGGTCATGCCCGCCCACGTCTAACTGAGCAGCAAAGCTCGCCTTTTCGATAAACGACAGATCCTGTCGCGCGGTATTCTCCTGCCCCTGCGCCATCACCAGAGCATGGTCGTCCAACTGGCGGACCATCGCCTTGACGGGCATCCCAAGCGCTTTCAGTGCCTGAAGCCGCCGTCGCCCGTAGACAATTTCAAACCGTCCGGGGGTTTTGGGGTGGGGTCGAACGAGCACAGGAACCTGCTGCCCGTAGGTTTTGAGGCTGTCTTGCAGCTGCTTCTGAGCCTGTGTATCAGTGCCTAAACGGTCTTCGACACCAGCCATGTCGATCAGATTGCCGTCCAATTCCTGAACCGCGTTTTCTTGCATCCGGTTCAACGAAGACTGAAGCGCCCCCACCGCGCCGCGCGGCATTAAACTGGCCTTACCCCGGCTCTTATTAGGCTCTATCGAGGGGGATTTAGGCTTCTCCGGCTTCTCAACATTCGCCGGTGCAGAAGATAAAATGCCTTTACGTGCCATTACCGCCCCCATGCTTTCTGGATCATGCTTTCGATCTCATCATTCACAAGATTGAGTGAATCCACCGCCCGGTCATAGGTCGAGCGGTGAAATTGGGACCGGTCGACCTCATAAATCGTCTGATGCGTCAGCCCGGCATCCGAAATCGCGGTGGATTTCAACATCGGTGCGACCATGACTTCCTCGTCAAAGAGCTGGCGCAGGAAAGATAGAACCTGTTGTTGCGGCCCATCATTCGGCTCGTACCGATTTATCAGGAAACGCAGGAAATCAAATTCCATGCTTGCTCCTGCATTAGAGACTACATCAAGCAGGTCCGCGCTCATCTGCAGGAACTGCGACATCGATGCGACGTCGAGCATGTTTGGGACCACTGTGATTAACACGCCCGTCGAGGCGCAAAGCGCCGACATCGTGAGGTACCCCAGTTGCGGCGGGCAATCGAAGATAACCACGTCGTAATCTTGCTCTACGTCCTGCAGAGAGGTCGCCAACCGGGCGAAAAATGCCGGCTGGGTGTTGTTCAGCAGAGCTTGGGGGGTTTCATGCTCAAACTCCTGAAGCATCAACCCGCCGGGAGCAAGATCAATGCCAGTAAAGAATGTTTTCTGAATGACATCGGCCAAAGGGACCGGATCGTCATATTGGATGGCATCGTAGATGGTCCCCGAGTTCAGGAAATCATACTCGGGCCGATAGCCAAAAAGCGTTGTTAGAGACGCTTGCGGGTCAATATCGACGCAGAGCACACGGTAGCCCTTCAAGGCCAGTCGTTGCGCCGCATGGATTGCGCTCGTCGTCTTTCCGCTGCCGCCTTTGAA
This sequence comes from Sulfitobacter sp. D7, assembly GCF_003611275.1. NCBI lineage: Bacteria > Pseudomonadati > Pseudomonadota > Alphaproteobacteria > Rhodobacterales > Roseobacteraceae > Sulfitobacter > Sulfitobacter sp. D7. Next base: position 454 of record NZ_CP020695.1, on the reverse strand, counting down.
GTTCAAAAAGGACAATACTTGCAGTTTGTCCCCGTCACGACGGCCACGCTGGTAGGCACCGCGCGATTTGGCCGTTGACTCAAGCGTGCGCCGGATCGAGAGCAGATCTTCAGCACTGTAATGCCGCCGCCCGCCCGGGCTTGTCTGAACGTCAACGACCTTATTGTCGAAATGGAGTTTGCGAAGGAAGCTGGTTGAAATTCCAAGCAATTCAGCCGCTTCTCCGGCTGAAAAGCGGCGTAGCTCCTTGCGCGCGTCGGGCGCAAAGACCTTCAACATGTGACTTTCCAACGCCTCGGAAAGCGTTTCCGCATTACGGCGGATCCGTGTATTGATGTGTACAGTGTCCGTCACATCTGCCCTCGCTCTCAGTAACGCTATTATTCGGTAGCGCTTTTGTTTCCGTTACTTAATGCCATTAAAGCGATGCGTGCAATAGATTCTTGCGCGAGGA